>CAIWVT010000423.1 GCA_903916135.1 uncultured bacterium | reverse complement strand
GGTGAGTGTGCCCAAGTTGTTGGATTTCACCCCGGGGTATTATACGCATTTCACCATAGAGAAATATGAAGATGGCATGTATCGCTCTCTGGATTACGAAGAAAGCGATGTGTTCAAAACCTTTCCCGCCAAGGTAACGGTGGATACAGGACACTATATGGTGGTGACGGGCGTGCGTGAGAAAGATGGGTCGGTCAATACCCGCCTGACGTTTTTCCGTCTGAAAGAAGATGAAGACAAGCCGCTGACCTTGCAGTTTATCACTTCGGAACAAACGCCAAAAGCCCTCGGCACGGTGGACCTGAAAGCAAAGTTTCAAACTTTGAGCACCCAGACAGCTACATCACTGACGGATGCTGCCAACCACAAGGGCATGATACTCGCCTGGATAGACCCCGACCGCGAACCCACTAAACATACCCTGCTGGATATGCAACAGTTGAAAGAGCAATTTGAGCAATGGGACGGTGGCATTGTACTGCTGATTCCGTCAGACAAAAGCGCCACCATCGCGCTAGCAAAGAGTTTTGAGAACCTGCCAAAGCAATGCGTTTGGGGATTGGACACCAACAAGCTGCTCCAGCAAGTCAGCCCTGCACTGCATCAGGACTTTGGCAGCAACTATCCCGTGGTGCTTTGTGTGGATGCCGCGGGCAATATTCTTGATGTGTCGTCGGGCTACAAGATAGGTAGGGGCGAACAATTGGTGAAGATGCTCAAGTATCTGAAATAAGTTGTGAAAAAAATTTTTAGTATATTCTACTAAAAGATGTATTTTTGTATTTTATTTAATAAACACAATTTGATTATGAAAAAGTATATATTTTTATGTTTGATATGCCTGCCCATCCTAAGTTGGGCGCAAGAGCAAACTTCCGGTTTCGGCATACACCTATCGGGTTTCGTGAAGAACGATTTCTTTTTTGATACCCATAAGACCGTGAGTATGCGCGAGGGTGCATTTTATCTCTATCCCGAGAATGTGAAATTGGACAAAGAGAATGTGGATGTGAATGCTCATTCCAGTTTCAATATATTGGCGATTTATTCGCGCCTGCATCTGGGGTTTACCGGACCGGAAGCCTTTGGTGCGAAGACTTCCGCAGTGGTGGAAGGCGATTTCTATGGCTCGCAAGAAGGCGGCTCTAACGGGTTCCGCTTGCGTTATGCTTATTGCAAGATGTCATGGCAGACAACCGATGTGATTTTCGGACAAACCGACCATGGTTTCTTCAACACCGATTGCATGCCCGAAATCATGGCGGTCAACACGGGTGCGCCCTATCAGCCCTTGTCGCGCAATCCGCAAATCAAGGTGATACAACGCTTGGATAATTTCAAATTTTTATTGAGTATTATGGCGCAGCGCGATTTCAGCAGTTGGGGAGGTTCCGATGGGCTGCGCAACGCCACCTTGCCCGACTTGAATCTGTGCATCAAATATAATCACCTGAGTGAAGATAGTGCGCGCGAAATCCTATTCGGGGCAGGTGCCGACTATAAGATTTTGGTGCCACGTTTGGTTACGGATAGCAACCTCGCCACCAATACAAGTGTGAACAACTATGCCTTCCAAGCCTTCTTCAAATATCGCTGCAAAGCTATCACCCTGAAGTTGGAGGGAACCTACGGACAAAACCTCTACGACCACGGGATGATAGGGGGCTATGCCTATAAATATACCACCGACAGCACCATCCTTGCCCGCGGCGATTTCAATTATACCCCGCTGAATACGTTTGCAGCATGGATGGACATCGCCACCAACGGCAAAAAAGTGCAATTCGGCATCTTTGGCGGCTACAGCAAAAACATGGGTTCGCTCAACAATATCTTTGATTGGAACAGCACCACTTCGTTTTTTGCCCGCGGACGCACCATTGACTATGTCTATCGGGTGTCGCCGCGCGTGGTGTTCATCTCCGGCAAGATGAAAATGGGTTTGGAAGGCGACTACAGTGTGGCAGGCTATGGCACATCGGTCAACAGTTTGGGAGATGTGCAGGGCGTGAAACCTGTGGCAAATATTCGGGTTACGTATTCGGTGTATTATATCTTTTAGGG
>CAIWVT010000422.1 GCA_903916135.1 uncultured bacterium | reverse complement strand
GAAGTTTCGTTTTTAGCCATTGCTGATAGATTTATCGGATACGTTTTCGGTGATTGCCATCACTCCTCTGTGGCCATACTCTTTGGCAAAGATTTCGCTCAGCTTCATCACTTCGGCATGAAAGGTCTTGGAGTACCATTTCTTCGGTCTCCGTCGGTTTCCAAGCATTTTTCCGGAAAGTCGTCGGGATGTGGCAGATTCTTTCACATCACCTATCTTGACACCTCTGCCGACTCCCATATCCACAAAGCGACCGTAATACTCAAAAAGCAGCGTGATTTTCAGCACATTTCCCTGTGCCGAAGCCAGAACATTGTATTGAAAGCTTTGGAGAAGTGCGCCGGAATTGCCCACCTTATTAATGGCGAGCTTCTTTTTCCATTTGATTATGGTAATCTTAGCCCAGGCCTGGGCTATTTCACGTTCGGAAAGTTTGGGTTGGGAGGATTGCATTGAGCAAAGAAATGCACAATGCTATGCTTAGTAAAGGACACAAAAAAGCCAAGCAATGCCTGGCTTTACCTTGTTATTGGTTCGTTGGTTAATAATATTCCCGCTGAAATACTAAAATTCTTATTTTTTAAAATACTAATTCATTAACTGCAGTAAGTCATCATTAAAAATGGAATTTGCCATATAATCTTTACAACCAGAATAATTGACAGAGTCTCAAATCGCTTTAAGGGTAAATTGCCAGATGAATAAGGCAAAATATTAATGTACCTGATTCTTGTCCCATTCCGTTAAGGTATAAGAGATAAGGGATGATTTTTTCATTTTTAATTACATATTAGATCTTATTTCTTCTCTTTCAGTAGCTTAATGATCGAGTTCATTTGTTCCGATATCTTATTTAATACTTCAAGTTGCTCAAGTGAAGTTTTCTCCAAATGTTCATGCAGGTGTTTTAATTCGTCTGCCAGAATTTCAAAATCGTCGTCGTGATCGTGTTCGCACATAATTATTTCTCCTATTTTTATATATTTAACTTAATTTGTTCTAAATCAATTATATCAATCCTGTTATTTCTGCAATTTTTCTAACAGCCATCAATGCTTCATTATCTGATGGTAGTTTCCAAAGCGACCATCCATCGCGGTCAAATTGTTTTAATGTTTCATTTTCGGGAATAACACCTGCAATTTCGATATTTTTAGTAATATTTAATAATTTATCAGGTAAAACTCTGTTAGCAACCACAGTAATTATTGAACTATCAACCATGTTTGAAATAGCATTAAGCGTGTCTACGCTTCTTTGAGAAGCATCTAACACAACAATAATCCTATTCACATTGCAGGTAACATCCCGGTTGATTTGCTCAATACCGGCCTCAGCATCAATAAGGACAAATGCAAAAGCTGAAATAATTTCATCCATGGCACTGCGTAACAATTTATTTGCAGAGCAGAAACATCCTTTTTCGTTCGTATGCCCCATTGCCAAAAATGAATAATCATGATGTTCAACAAGTGCATTCAGAATAAAATAATCAAGCTGGTCGGCAATCTGTCTGGAGCTGACTCTTCCACCTTTTCTTGTTTCTTCAATAAACATATCTCTGACGCCCGAAAGTGTTTTAACCGCTTTTTCGCCAATAGCTGAAACAAGTCCCCCAACAGGATCGGCATCAACTAAAAGTAAAGGTTTTAAACCATTTTCAACAATAACACGTCCTAAAAGCGCCGAAAATACAGTTTTTCCAACTCCTCCTTTACCACAAACCGAGATTATTGGTTTGTGTGTTATAAATTTATCATGATCAATAACTGATGTAGTCATTTCGGGTTATCCGTTTTTAGTGCTGTTTTTCTTCATTTTATCTTTCAACACCTCCCGGATATCATCGCAAACCGGCTTATCATCGCAGGTATTGCAGTCGGAAGAACACTCAATATCATACCCTTTAATTTTCCAGTTTTCTTTTACAATCTCCTTAGATATTTTTAGAATCTGTTTAGAATATTCTTTTAGAATTGAGATGTCGTCTTTATTTGTTGTAACAAATCCCACTTCCATGGATTCTATTTTAGGATGAGCAGTTTTAAAAATAATCATCAATGCTTT
>CAIWVT010000421.1 GCA_903916135.1 uncultured bacterium | reverse complement strand
TTTCGATGTATTTATTGTAAGAAAAGAAATAAAAATTGTAATTTTGCATCATCAAATGATATCATAGGTATTGCTAAGAATAAGACTAAGATTATAATTAGGTAGAATCCCATTTTTTCATGTGGTCAAACTTGGTACGTTCCACTATCTTAGCATAGATTTGCGTTGTTTTGATGCTACGATGCCCCAATAGGCGTTGTACTACTTCAATGGGTATGCCTATATTTAATGAAATTGTTGCGAATGTATGCCTTGCCATGTGAAAATGGATTTGTTTATTGATACCACAAATATCGGCAATCGTCTTTATATAATCATTGGATTTTTGATTACTGGACACTTCAAACAGCATTCTTGTATCACCTGCATTATTATCGAGCTTCACATCTTCAGGGAGATATTTTAAAGCATAGCTTGACAGAGGAACCGAAATTACTTCGTTATTTTTTACCGATAGCGGATTTGTTATTAAGACTGAATCATTCCCGATATCACAGTAACGGATACTTTCCAATGTTTGAAACCGGATGCCGGTATAGCAGCAAAATAGGAAGTTTTTTAGGACGTTTTTAAGTTTATCGTTATTTATGTTAGCGTAATGCTTATCAAGAGCTTTGAGTTCGTCTAACGTAAGATATTCACGTGTGGAGGGCACTTGTTTGATTTTGTAAATGTCGCTATTTGATTTTTTCATTACCCCTGAGCGCACCAATGCGTTTTCTATTGTCCTAATTTTCTTTAGTGACTTTGCCACGGTGTTGGTATGGTTTCCGATCCCGTAAAGATATCGTTCATATTCAGTATAGAAATTATAGTTTAGGTCGCGTATGTTAATCGTGGATTTGAATTTTTTCAGTTTGCCAATTTCGGTGTGTAGAAGTTTAAACGTGGCGTTACTAAATCTTGCTTTGTTTGAATTGATGTAATCGGCAGCTACTACAAAAAAATCTTTTGAAGCATTATCTTTGTTGTAGAATTTATTTTCAAAGCTCTCAAAGCTCACATTGATTTCATCACTGATAAGCTCAAAAAAAGATTGTTTTGCTTTATATTCCATGTCGTCCAATATCTTTTGAAATTTTATTGATAGTGGATAGGTATTTCGCACAATATTTTTTTTATCATCCCAATATTTTGGTTCAATTTGCATACCTGTATTGAAATTTTTCAGTTTACGGTCAATGATTATACGTAAGATAATTTGAGAATTGCCGTTTTTTTTGACAACTTGTTTTCGGATTATTTGCACGGAATATGCCATGATTGATTAATTTGTTTACCTAAATTTAAAAATGAGAAACATTAGAAAAACAAAAGTAGTTATTTAAACCGATTTAGAACTATATTTGAGTAATTAATAATTGATAAAAAACAAATAACCCCTACAATGTAGGGGCTTAGAGTGATTTAGAACACTGTTTGAGTTCTATTTTTCGCGGTCTGGACGGGACTCGAACCCGCGACCCCGTGCGTGACAGGCACGTATTCTAACCAACTGAACTACCAAACCTCAATTGAGACTGCAAAAGTAAACATTTTTTACAAACTACCAAATAAAAAAAAAAAATTATTTATTCCAAATGGTCCAAGAGCGTTCCGCTTGGGCATAAAGCATAGCTATTCCATTGGAAATTTTGGCACGATTAAGTTCTGATTGTATTAGAAATGATGTCTTTAAAGGATTGTAAATAATATCTATGCACAGATGATTCTCCGAAATAAAATTATATGGAATTTGTGGTGCTTTATTAATATCGGGAAACATGCCAACAGGAGTAGTATTGATTATTATGCGATGTTTTTTGATAATTTCTTTAGTCAACTCGTTATAATGCAATGAATCAATTAAATATGGAGTCCTCGAAACAAATTTAAACGCAATAGGAATTTTACGCAAGACAGAAGCGATTGCCTTTGAACCTCCGCCACTGCCTAATATAAGTGCTTTCTCTTGAGAGGATAACACATATTTTTTCAACAAAGTTTCAAAGCCATATATATCCGTGTTATATCCAATCAATTTTGTTTTTCCGGATATTTTTACAAATTTAATGCAGTTCACAGCACCTATTGTTTCTGCTTCAGCATCTATTTCATCCAGATAACTGATAATTGACTGTTTGTACGGAATAGTTACGCTTAAACCGTTCAAGGAATTATTCCGTATAAGGTCAGGAAATTCCGAAATTGATTTTAACGGAAAAAGTTTAAAAGAGGCATCAAGAATATTTTCACGTGAAAACTTCTCAGAAAAGTAGGATGCTGAAAACGAATGTCCAAGAGGATAACCGATTAATCCGAAAGTCCGCATTAAGATTTAGGCTGATTTAGATTTTTTTCTAGTACTATATAGTTTATAGCCATAGTATATAATCACTATTGCAATTGCAAACACGATAAAATAATCAATGATATGGCTATATCTCATGATTTCACCCCAGTTTTTTTTAAGATAAAATCCGGCAATAGTCAACATACTATTCCAGATACCTGCACCTATAATAGTATAGATAGAAAACTTCCACAAATTCATTCTGCCCATACCTGCAGGAATAGAAATCACATGACGTACCACAGGAACAAAACGACAAACAAAAACGATAATGTCGCCACGTTTTGTAAACCATTTTTCTGTAATATCTAAGTCATGTTTGTCGAGCAATAAATATTTTCCCCATTTTTCCACCAAGGGTCTTCCGCCTTTGGCACCCATCCAGTAACCGATGAGCGATCCGATGATACTACCTAAGGTGCTAAAAAATATTACACCAGTCCATGAAAGTGTTCCATTTGAAATGGCAAATCCGGCAAAAGGCATCACGGCTTCACTTGGTACAGGTGCTACCATGCTTTCTAAGGTCATAAGTATCATTATACCAATATAACCAGTTGTATCAATAAAATGGGTTGCCACTTGAGCAATCCATGCAGTGATACCTGTAGCAGGCATTTTGTCCGCAGCCATTTTTGTTGCATTTGTTGCTGCAACTATTGTGTCAATTAGGAGCATAAAAAAGTTTTTTATTTTTGTTTTAAATTTTCAGGTAAGAAATCATGAAAAGTATCGCCTCTAAGTCCAAGGCGTAAGGTTTCAAGGGCAATCACTTCGTTGGATGCAATATTGCCAAGATTTACATTGCTGCCAAATTGTTTGATAAACCATACTTGTTGCGTTTTGATGGGGGCTTCCCAAATGATATGATTGGGCTCGATATGAGCAGAAATTTCACTAATCATTGAAGTATTTGCTTTTCCCGATGAATCGTAAATTCCAACATTACCACTTTCACGTGCTTCGGCAATCACTTTCCAACTGCCTGCATCGAGTTCTGCTTTCATCAATTTTACCCAATCAGCAGTGTCTATATGAATGCTGGCATCTTTTGAACCTACTTCCGAAATAACCAAAAAGTTTTTTGATAGTTGATGGATATAATTGCATTTGTCATCCATAGTCATGCTCATGGAACCATCAGATATTTCAAGGGTATTGATTTTAAGTGTATCAAGAAGTTTGACATACTGGTCAAAAGCATTTCGAATAACAAAAGCTTCGAACAATGTGCCGCCAAGATACACTTTAATGTTTGCGTTTTTATAACATTCAATTTTTTGTGCAAGATTGCCTGTAATTAAAGATGTTCCGAAACCAAGTTTTACGAAATCAATCAAGTGACCGGAGGAAGATATTAGGTTTTCGGCTTCAGCAAGGCTAAGTCCTTTGTCCATAACCATAGTAATACCAGACTCTCTAGTTTTTTCAGGACGTTGAGGTAGAAATGGAATAGTAAAATTCATGTTATTCTAAGAATTTGGTTTGTAAATTTCAATGATCGCGATGAAAGCAGTGTCGCCAAGAAGTTCGGGCATCACATCAAAGAATTCATTTTGTTTGGAGAAATCAATAGCTATGGCTGATTCAAATTTTTTCAGTGCTTCTTTTATTTTACCAGTTTTATAAAGGTAAGCTGCATAACGAAATAACAACATGATGTTGTTTTCTTGATATTCCATGCCAATTTGTATGGTTTGAATTGCCATATCAAGGTCATCCGCATTGGCATAAAGTTCAGATAAATCAAGCCAAATTTCGAGATTAGCAGGATTCATTTCCGAAACTTTTTGATAGGATATCAAGGCTTTATCGTTCAAGTCCATTTTTAATTGAATGTCGCCTAATATATACCAAAAATCAGGGTTGATAGGTTCGATATCAACAGCTTTTTGAATGTACATCAATGACTTTGGCAGGTTTCCGAGTTCTTCATGAACAGCCCCTAAGCCCATCCACGCTTCTGAAATAAATTCATCTATCTCAAGAGCATGATTATAATTCTCAATTGCCTGACACCAATCTGATAATTTTTCGTAACATTCGCCTATATAATAATAGGACATGCCATCCGGCTCATCAATCAATAA
>CAIWVT010000420.1 GCA_903916135.1 uncultured bacterium | reverse complement strand
TTTTATTCAAAAAATACAAATAGTTTTCTCTCCG
This sequence comes from uncultured bacterium, assembly GCA_903916135.1. Classification (GTDB taxonomy): domain Bacteria; phylum Bacteroidota; class Bacteroidia; order Bacteroidales; family CAIWKO01; genus CAIWKO01. The sequence goes on along the minus strand of CAIWVT010000420.1, from coordinate 3,320 downwards.
AAAGAAAATCTTTTGCTTATTGTTACCTTGGTTATAAATATGGTAGATATGTGCAACTTCAAAAATCATAGTTTAATCTAAGTATTGTCTCGTGAATTGAACACAAATTTACAACAAAAAACCAAACCAACTAACGATTGTGAATAAATATTTTTTTATTAATGTAATTGGAACGCTGATGACACTGATTTCTATGATTTATTAGCATTTAAGAATATTCAATAAAGGATAAATTGATTGAATACATATATCTAAGAACTACGATAGTAAAAAATACTATATAACAATCTAAACGAATGCTAGTACTATATTTTATTCTTTAATCTTTTTTAGATGTTCTTTTTTTAGCACTGTTTTGTCAATCTGGTTTACCTTGTCGAACAATTCTAAACTTTCTTTGAAAGTCATTTTAATAGCCTCTGGGTTTTTAAGCCACCACTTATAAAATTGAACTGGAAAATTTTTGTAAGGGATTATTGCTTTAATAAAACCATTATATCCTTCAAATTCAATTCTATGATTCAAACCTAAACTATCTCTAAAATACTCAGGAAATTGTCTAAGTTTAGAAATCATAATAGTAAATACTACTTTGTCAATTTTGAAATTATATTTTCTTCTAGTTTGATCAAATTTGATGGGATCATCAGATAGCCATTTGCTAACCTTTAATGTTTTAACAGTATTGTTTTCATCTATTGTAAGCAATGAATCTAACTTGTAAAACATATCTTTATTAGGTGAAAATTTTAGAACTACATCTGAAGTATACTTTATAGAAGCAGTTTTCTTTTTAGTCTGTGCATTATCTTCAAGATATTTAACTATATCTATTTTAGATTTCTTTTGCGAACCGGGATGTTTTTCAATCAGTTCGTCAATATCAGCTCCCAAAAAGAAATCTTCAATAAAGTCCCAACGATCTTCATTTGTAAATGAGTTCATAAAAAAATGATCAAAAATTTTATTACTTAGGTAATGTCTTTCAAGCGTTTTTTGTAGCAATGAATTAAAATAATATGAAGTTGAATCTCTTTCAATTCTTCGTGGGTCATTAATACGAATAAATATCATTGGATTTTCACCTCCCTTGATCTCAAAAGTGCCTAACTCGAAAAGCTCTAAAAAATATCCTAATCGTGAATAAACAACTGAAACGGAGTCTTTATTAGTTACAAAACGAAAAGCTTCAAGAGAACTACAATTTGCAAACATCCCATTAAACTTATTATTTAGGTTCGAGAATTCTCTTAGGTGTAAATTGCTTATGATTCTATACTTATATTCATTGCCGGAAAGTCGTCTTGCCAGAAATGTATTTTCTTCAAGTTTTGAGTTTGAAATTAACCTCCCTGAGTAATTTGACAATAAAAACTTTCCTATTTTTAATGAACTTCCAGAATTTCCGAATTCTCTTTCTAAACAATCTATTAACTCTTGTTCAGTAAAGAAAGATCCTCCAATTGCTGAAAATGCATTCTCTATTTTATTTATGTTGTTACTAAATTTCGTAAATACATTCGAAAATGTGTCATTAAGAACATAAGATATTTTTAATTGTGGAACTAAAGTCTGAGCAATGTCGCCAAATAAATTGCTATTATAAAATTTAGCTTTAATTATCGGAAAGCTTTGATTTGCGAAATGAGCTGCCCAGATTTTGTCGAGATCAATAAGAAGTATTTTATATCCTTTACGATCTAATGGTTCGTATGCTATTTGTTGTATTGAACTTCCATAATTTTGAAAAAGCTTGGATGCTTCTTCATTCGTTGCTCTTCCATAAACTTTTACAAAAAGCTTTTTAGGTCTTGCTATCAAAACGTTAAATCTGAATTTTGCTAGATAATCTTTTTCTATCATCATTAATGCTGTAAGAACTTTTTGATCCAAAGATGACGGATCTTCAAAGATATGTGCAAAATCATCTACAGAAATTAATAAGTTTTGGCTCTTATGTTGCTTATAAACCGAAGTTACTTTTTTAAGTACTTCTATTAGTTGATATGGCTTCAAAGCTGACATCCCGTGAAGAGTTTTTGAAAAAAGCTTGTCTTTTTCGGAATAGTTTAACGTAGCATATCCGATTAAGTCTGGATCTCTAGCTAGTCTTCCAACCTCTTGGATATAGTCAGGCAACACACCTGATGGAGCGTGATGATATACAACCTCAATATCAGATATGTCAACTCCCATCCCAAAAGCTTTTGTAGATACCATTATTTGCTTTTCGCCATTAATAAACTTTTTGTATGCATCTTGTTTTTGATCAATAGGTAAAGTTCCATAATAGCCTACTGCGATATCAAGCTCTTTCGCTCTTAAAGCTTCATTTATCTCACGTACATGCCTAGTATAAGGAGCATAAACTAATGTTTTTAAAGTAGTTCTTTTTTCAAGCTCTTCTATAAAATTTACAGTTTGAGTCAATTTACTTTTATTGTAATTTGCTCCAAAATCCTCATAATTATTAACCAAAAATACTATGTCATTTCTTTTTACAACTCCTATAAAGATATGAGGATTATGCATAACGAGGCTATCAATACTGTCAAAGACCATATCATTTGAACCTCCATAAATTGCGGTAGCAGTTACTGCAACCATTGGAAATTTTAATCCATGATATTTTCTTATTTTTCTAATATGATTTCCTAAAAACCAATAATCTACTCGAAAATCTCTCCCCCATGTAGTAATTAAATGAGCTTCATCAATAACTAAAAGCCCTAGCTTTCTTTCTCCAATAAAATTTGTTATATCATAGGATAGTAATAGCTCAGGTGATAAATATAAAATGTCAATGTCACCTTGCTTGCATTGGTCAATTAATCGATCTCTGTCTATCAAGCTTAACTCACTATTCAAATAAGCTACTTTATGGAAACCTCTGTTATTAATTATGGCATTTACTTGATCTTTCATTAATGCAATTAATGGTGAGACGACAATGGTGACATCCCCCTTTTCTGATATATAAAATGCAGGAAGTTGAAACAATAAAGATTTTCCCGAACCTGTTGGAGAAGTAAGAAATAGATCTCTATATTGATTTTCCGGTTTTTTTGCATTTTCATACTCAGTGATAATAGTTTCAACTATCTTGCCTTGTGAAATCTCTTTAGTAAGTTGACTTGTATCTGGATTTTGGTAAACAGATAGCTTTCTAAAAGTGCCACTCTCTCCCCAATATTTTTTTAGTATTTGAATTGTTTCTTCGCGCTCTATATAATCTTCTTCAACAATTTCCTGTTTTTAAAAGTATACTTGACAATTAAAATAAGACATTAGAGAATTAAGGCAGAAAAGTACTTCATTTG
>CAIWVT010000419.1 GCA_903916135.1 uncultured bacterium | reverse complement strand
TTTAAAGTTTACTTTGATTTTTTTAGTTTGTAAAAAGAATATCTCAACGATTACAATTCCAAATGGGAGTGTATAGGCATTTTCTTTTGTAAGCAGTGCCAAAATTGCTGAAATAAAAGCCCCTGCAAACAGAAAATATTTTTTTACACCTTTTTTATCTAAGCGTGCTTTTACATAAAGTGCCAAAGAAAGCAAATAAAACATTGCAACCATTGAAGCCATCCTTTGAACAATATAGGTCACACTTTGGGTAGCTAATGGATGAGATACAAAAAGCAAAGCCACGAACAAAGCTATCATTTTCTTATGCTTGCTGATTTCTTTGTCTTTCATCACAGGAGTAGAAAAAATTAGTAATGTTAGCCACCATACTATTATTGATGTAGCTAAATGAATCATCAGGTTCATCAAATGGTAGCCCCATACATTGAGCTCGCCAAAATGATAATTAAGAGCAAAAGTAAAATATGCTACAAAACGATTATTGCTATAATTCCATATTGCTTTAATATCCGAAAGATTCTTAATAGCAGCATTGTCAACAATGCTACCAGTATCATCAAAATGAAATGAACAATTAAAGGAGTTGGAATAAATAATGATTCCCAAGATGATAATCAGTGCTATTCCAAGTAAGTCGTATAAGTTACGATTCTTCTGGGATTTTTCTATTTGGATGTTTTTCTTAACAGGATGTTTCTGTTGGGTTGGTCTTTTTGTTTGTTTGTTTTTCATTAAAAGAGTTTTTTTAATTGTCGAATTCATAAAACATTCAACATCTATCATTTTCCCAAACTTTTTAACTTTCGGACAGCAATATCCCGATTAGCGTACGCTTCTTTATAATTAGGTTCAATTTCAATTACTTTGTTAAAATCAGTAATTGCTTTATCCCATTGTTGCATATTCATATATGTAAAACCTCTAAAATTATATGCTTCTATATATCTTGGGTCAATTTTTATAGCACTGGAATAATCAGCAATTGCTTTATCCCATTGTTTAATATTACCGTATGTATTGGCACGGTTGAAAAAAGAATCTTTAAAATTAGGATTAATTTCTACAGCTTTAGAGAAATCAGCTATTGACTTATCCCAAAGACCAAGATTTCCATAAACACTGCCACGATTGTTATAACCAGCCACAAGTTTTGGTTCCATTTCAATCACTTTAGTGTAATCAGCTATTGCTTTATCCCATTGTTTTAAATTGCTGAATGCCACACCTCTATTAGAATATGCAATAGTATATTTAGGGTCAATGGCAATTGTTTTTGAGTAATCCGCTATAGCTTTATCCCACTGTTTCATATTTTTATATACAAGCCCTCTATTGTTAAGAGGTCGTGCCTTATTAGGAGATTTTACGATAACATCACTCCAAAGCGTCAAATCATCTTCCCAAACTTTATTTCTCTGAAACGCCAAAATGCTACATGCAATTACAATAATAGTTACTATAAAAATACCAATGAATTGATATTTCTTCCAAAGAAAAGTGTAAAATACATAGATAATGATAAGAAAAAAACCAAAAGAAGGCAAGTACGTGCGATGCTCAAAAATCACATCTTTTATTGGAATGATGCTCGATTCAACTGATAAAGTAAGAAAAAACCAAAAAATTCCAAAGGAAATGATTTTATGTTTTTTAAACAAATAAACAGCCAATATGATAAGCGATAAAAGCCCAACAAAACTTAAAAGTGTTCTAATTTCAAAAAAGCTATTTGAGAGCGGAAAATCATAATCAAGATTCTGGTTTATAGGCAAAAATAAAAGCTGAACATATTTAACAATAACACTAAATTGTGTTAACAAGTAATTAGTTGGAGTGATAGAATAAAGATTCCCTTGTCCCGGAGGAATTGTATCAAAAATACTGCTTGAGAATTTTAAAAACATCACAACAATAAAACTCAAAACGCCAGAAATTAGAAGTAAAACACGATAATCCTTTATGTTTACATTAAATTTCTTTGTCTTAAAAAAGAATATCTCAAAAAGAAAAATGGCTACAGGTAAAGTGAAAGCATTTTCTTTAGTTAACATAGTCAAAATAGCCGAAATCATGGCACCAGCAAATAACATGTACTTCGACAAATTTCTTTTTTCTATTAAGCGAGCCTTTACATATAATGCTAGCGAAAGTAAATAAAACATTGCTACCATTGATGCCAAGCGTTGAACGATATAAGTTACAGATTGTGTAGCTAATGGATGAGAAACAAAAAGTAGTGCTGTGAACAATGCTATCATCTTTTTATGTTTGCTAATATCTTTGTCTTTCAGTACGGGAGCAGAGAAAATTAGCAATGTTAACCACCATACTATAATTGATGTAGCCAAATGAATCATTAGATTCACCAAATGGTAGCCCCAAACGTCAAGTTTGCCATAATGATAATTAAGAGCAAAAGTAAAATATGCTACAAAACGATTATTACTATAGTTCCAGATACTTTTAATATCGGAGATATTCCTAATTGCAGTATTATCAACAATACTGCTTGTATCGTCAAAATGGAATGAACAATTAAAGGAATTTGAATAAATTATAATTCCCAAGATGATAATTAGCGCAATCCCAAGCAAGTCGAAATAGCTACGGTTCTTTTGCAGGTTTACAGTCTTACTTGTTTTCGTAAGAGGATGTTTCTGTTGGGTTGGTTTTTTTATTTGTTTGTTTTTCATCAATAAAGTCTGCTTGTTTTAAATTCATTCTTTTGCTATTTATCGAAAGAACATTTAATACATGGTCTTCTCAAATTGTAATAGTGATTTTTGACTTGACAAATTTATAAAAAAATATTCATTTGAAGTAAAACTTTTTTATTTTTTTTGACAAATGAAATAAATATCATTCTTTGAAAGGAAAAAATCTTTATTAATTTCTACAAATTTTAACTCTATTTTTAATTATCAAATTGCATTATTCGATTTTTAAAGATAATGATAAGTGCATTTATTCTAATCTTTCTAATTTGTTAAATAAGCATCGGAGATTCACATATCCCTGTCATTTGCATAGAAACTATTCAATATTCAATTCTCAGCGCGTTAAGAATGCGATTTTAATTAAATTTTCACATTCTACGGTTTTCATTATCAATAGATACGACACGGAAAACTTAACATATTTTTTCGAGGCAGTTTTTTCACCAAATATTTTCATTAGCGTAAATAACGCGTATCGCGAAGCGGAATTGGTGCGATTTTTTTTATTTTAATTATTGTTGACTTTTTTGATGATATTTATCATCACATCAAAAAAAAAGGCTTCTCGCAATTTACAAATTGAAAATTGATGCAAAATGCAATTTTTGCGTTTTTGTATTTTTTCTCATTAAGAATTTTTCTGTTTGACTCAAAAGAGCAAAAAAAGAACCACCCCGAATCAGGTGGTTCTTTTTTGCGACTCCGAAGGGATTCGAACCCCCAACCAACAGAACCGGAATCTGCCATTCTATCCAATTGAACTACGGAGCCAATTTAAGTTTGCAAAGATACGCTTTATTTGAAATTTGTATCGTCAAAAAAATAATCTTTATAAAAATTGTTATAAATTCATTTCTATCTTTTAAAAAATATGTACTTTTGAATTTTCAAATCTACTCGTATGATAACAAAAGCTCAAATCACAAAATTCTATAATCAAGGCTGCATTGCCATGATAGGCGTATCGCGTCAGAAAAAGAAATTCGGGTATATTGCTTACACCGAATTAAAAAACAAAGGTATCAAGGTGGTTCCTGTCAACAGTCAGGTGGATAAGATTGATGAGGACCACTGTTATAGACATATTGATGCTTTGCCCGATGATATCAAATCAGCCGTTGTGGTGACAAAGAAAACTGTTACCTTAAATGTGGTGAAACAATTATTGGACAAAGGGATTAATAACATTTGGCTGCAACAAGGTTCGGAAACGAAAGAGGCTATAGACTTTGCAAAAGAGCATGGCGCTAACGTGATTCACGGAAAATGTATTATCATGTTCTCGGAACCATTGGGCGGGATGCATAAGTTTCATCGCGCTATTGTGAAACTCTTTGGTGGGATGCCGAAATAGGATTTTAGATTTTAGATTTAAGAATTTTGATTTTGGTATATGGCGATGGAGGCGTTTGTCTTTATGCCGAAGAATCTTTCAGCTTAACTTGCATTAAAAAGAAATCCTAATTAACAATGAGCGTAGCGTATCAGAACCTATTGGTGTATTATTTGAGCGGCACAGGCAATGCCCTCACGGCAAGCCGTTGGATGGTGGAACAGGCTGCTTCAAAAGGAATACATGCACAACTTATCCCTGTTGACAGGACGAAAACTCCCGTGGTTCCGGAGTTGCATGGGAGGACGCTCATCGGGTTTTGTTTTCCGACTCATGGCTTCGGCATCCCATGGTTTATGTTGAAATTTATTTGGCGATTCCCGAAAATAAAAAACAGCAAGGTGTTTATCAGCAACACCCGCGCGGGTTCGAAGCTCAGCAAGGTATTCCTGCCCGGCATCAGCGGCATGGCACAATGGATTCCGCTGCTGATTCTATTGTTGAAAGGTTATGGCATCAAAGGTTTGTTGCCTTTGGATATGCCCTCGAATTGGATTTCGGTGCATCCGGGTTACAAAGCCAAGGTGGTGAATTCAATGTTCGTGAGAAATCACGCTATCATTGTGCGCTGCATGGAGGCACTTTTAAGCGGAAAGCGCTTCTATCATTATTATGTTTTCGCTACTTTACCTTTGGATGTAGCCCTTGCACCCATCATGCTCGGCTATCAAATGTATGGCAGGTTTTTGTTTGCCAAGATGTTTATCGCTACGGATAAATGCAACGGCTGTGGCATCTGTTTCGAGAAATGTCCCGTTCGTGCCATTCGCATGTATGGCGCAAAGCCTTACTGGACGCTGAATTGCGAAAGTTGTATGCGCTGTATCAGCATCTGCCCCGAACGAGCCATACAAGCATCCCACTTGATGGCAACCCTCATCATTATAGCCACGACAATGTTGCCCGTGTATCTGCTGATTTTTGATTTCTTCGGAAGTTTGCCACGCATGGTTTTCACTTCTTTGGATTTCTTCTTAGAATGGGGCATCAAACTGCTGTTGTATGTGATGGTGTATTTCGTGGTGTGGATTTTTCTGCGCTACAAAATCATCAGTTTGCTTTTCGAATATACATCCTTGACTCGCTATTGGCGCGGATATAAAGCCCCAAACACTTCGGCGAAAGATTATATCCCCAAAAGAAAAAAGATTTGAGATTTGAGATTTTTGATTTAAGAATTCGCAGCTCGCAAACACTAAAACACAACGACTCTAAAACACGAAGGCACTAAGGCACTAAGACACAAAGGCACTAAGACACAAAGGCACTAAGACTCAAAGGCACTAAGATTCAAAGACACTAAGATTCCAAGACACTAAGACACAAAGAATCAAAGTACT
>CAIWVT010000418.1 GCA_903916135.1 uncultured bacterium | reverse complement strand
TATGGTTCTCTGATTATAATTATGACCCCACTAAGGAAGATTGGTATATTGAAGAGTTAACCTCAATCATAATTCAACGAGAGAAACTTTTAGCATTCGACACTATGGTAGAGAGGTTCTTTAAACCGACCCAACTTCAGGCAACCGAAGATCACGACTTTGAGTATATTTCTATTCCATTGTGGAATATCCCGCCTCTACTTTCTATGACTTACGAGCAATTGCTACATTCTCGCGAAAACCTAAACCTTCCACTCATCCCATTCAAGAATGACCTGCGAGAGCTTTCGGCGCAACTATTCCCACTTGAATTTTCTTCCGAGAACATGCCGCAAATCAGGCAACTTATTACCGAAAAAATTATTCCACATCAAGAACCGATTCAACAACGTATCAACGAAAGCTTATATATTAGTCAGCTACGCAACACGTATGCAAAAGATTTTTACATGACTTTCTGCTTAGGCATCATGAGTGCGGAGAACTTGGTAAACTATTATGAAATGTCCGAGAATATTGAGCCGTATGTATGCACCCAAATCAAGCAACAGCTCGGTCGCCATATCAATCCAAAAGCAAGCTATGTGTTCACATACTTTGATTTACATGTAGGCAAGCCTCTCGAAAAGTTTTAGAACTCAAACCCAAAGTAATTGAATAAAAAACAGCCGCACCTTACTTTTTAACAGTTTTTTCTATGCTTTCCCACAACAAGGCTGCTGTTCTGTTCCATGAAAACAGTGTTCTGCGTACTTTTGCTTTCGTGATAAGTGATTCGCGGCAGCTTGGGTCTTCCGCAATCCTACTCATTGCAGCAGCAATATGTTCGGGGTTAAACGGATCGCAAAGCAAGGCTGCATCGCCCGCCACTTCGGGCATAGAACTCACATTGGACGTAATAACAGGCGTATCGCAATTAAATGCCTCCAAAATCGGAATGCCAAAGCCTTCAAAGTACGATACGTAGGTGAGTCCAAGGGCACTTCCAAGCAAGTTGTTAAGTTCTTCAGCCTCCACCCGACCTGTAAAAAGGATGTCATTTTTATACTCAAGATTGTTGAAAGTGTGCTCCATCTCTCGTGTCCACCATTTTTCCGCGCCCACTATCAAAAGCTTCACATCCCCCTGATGGGTACTTCGAAATATGTCGAACGCAAGAAACAAATTCTTCAAATTCTTGCGGGGCAGTAGTGCCCCGATAAAGAGAAAATAATCGCAACCTACAGAGAATTCATGTTTCGTGGCACTTTTATCAGCATCCGACACGGGATGATACTGTTCGTTCACCCCGTCATATACCACATCTATTTTCTCATTCGGAATATTATATTGTTTATGAATATCATGTTTAGAAAACCCCGAAACCGTAGCAATTCTATCAGCCTTTTTCGCGAAGCGAGGAAAAAAGTAGCGGTAATATTTCGTAATTATCCACGGCAAATCTTTCGGATAGTGCTCAAAGTTCAAATCATGTATCACGGCAAGTGTCGGGACTTTTGTTGATAGGGAAATATAGCCATCGGGCGACAAAAACAGGTCTGCATCAATGCGTTTCAGCACATGTGGAATCGAAAACTCAAACCATGCATAAAACAACAGCGGATGCCTAGCTTGCGGACCAATGACGATAGGAATCACATTCTCTGCAAAGATAAACGAGGCATCAAACGGACGATCAAAGATAAAATAAAAGGTATGCTCAGGATGTTGAAGCGTGATTCGTTTCAGCGTTTCGTAAGTAAACCAACCAATTCCCTCAAGTTTATTTTTTAGTAATAAACGAGTATTTACAGCAATTTTCAAAATAGGCTCCCTTAATAATCAAGATCGTTATCTTTGATTTTGCGATACAAGGTGCGTTCCGAAATTCCCAATTCTTTGGCAGCATTTTTTCGGCGTCCGCGATACTTCTCCAAAGCCCGTTTAATCACATCCACCTCCCGCTGTTGCAAAGAGAGGCTTTCCTCATACACATCCGAATAGGGGACAGGCTCTGTGCTTTCCACTTCCGGTTGATGAATATGTATCTCTTCATCTTTCTTAAAATCTTGCCGAAACTCATTGTCGAAATTATCCAAAAACTGCGCTTTTTTATCTTGTACGTTGGCAGAAGTGCCATCATCATTCAAAATCTCTACCACCAAATGCTTCAATTCGGTGATGTCCCGACGCATCTCAAACAGCACACGATAGAGAATGTCGCGTTCCGAAAGTTCCATGTTTTCTCCTTGATTCTTCAACAAAACAGGGAGCTTGCTCATCGAAATCTGCGGCAAGTATTTGGTCAGCGTCTCGGCATTGATGTTTCGTTGTTTTTCTATGATGGAGATTTGTTCGGTGATATTCTTCAACTGACGGATATTACCGGGCCAACGATAATTCAACATCAAACTTTGTGCTTCTTCATCCAACACGATCACGGGCATCTTATATTTTTCGGCGAAATCGGATGCGAATTTTCGAAACAATAATAAGATATCTTCCTTGCGATCGCGCAATGGTGCAACGATAATAGGAACGGAATTCAAACGATAATACAAATCCTCGCGAAACTTCCCTTGTTGTATGGCGTCAATCAGGTTGACGTTGGTAGCGGCTATGATGCGCACATTGGTCTTCATCACTTTTGAAGAACCCACCCGAATAAACTCTCCCGATTCCAACACCCGCAACAGACGTGCTTGAGTTGAGATAGGCATATCGGCAATTTCATCCAAAAAGATGGTGCCACCATTCACCACCTCGAAATATCCTTTACGTGCCTCGTGCGCTCCCGTAAATGAACCCTTCTCATGACCGAAAAGCTCTGAATCTATAGTCCCTTCAGGGATAGCACCACAGTTCACGGCAATATAAGGTCCATGCTTGCGCGCACTTAATTGGTGAATAATTTGCGGAAAGTTTTCTTTTCCCGAACCCGATTCGCCCGTGATTAAAACGCTTAAATCCGTTGGGGAAACTTGACGGGCAATATCAATGGATAACCCTAAAACCTTAGAATTTCCTATAATCCCGAATCGTTGTTTGATAGCTTGTATGTCCATAGTCTAAAATTAACTTTGACAAAATTAATCCAAATTTGTCAATGCACAAAATTTCATAACATTTTTTATGACAAAATGGCAGGTTTTTAAAACAAAATCAAACAATGTGCGAGGCGGTTTCCTTGGTATCAGACAGGATAACCGTTTTTTAATGATGTGGTGAAAATTATTGACAAAGGCTACATGAATATCTTGGACTTAGGTATTGCTTGAGCCGAAGGGGGAACTATACGTACAGTGGTGTGAGAGGCGCACTCCGCCAGCTAACTACTGGCAGAGCCGTCTACTCGATTACCAACTGGGCGTTTTTCTAATAACATAAAATAAAAATTTTTTCAATAATCGTATTAGTCTATCAAAGAAACAATTATTTTTTTATTTTTAAACCTTTTTTAATCCTAAATTCAGCAATATAAGAATAAGTCGATTTTAAAAAACCTTTTAATGAAACAAAAACAATATGTATGCCTTTTTTAAATGAGAAAATACACGAACTTAAACTTATATATATATTTTGGCTTCTTTCATTATACCAAATAAAAATTAACACAATAAAATAT
>CAIWVT010000417.1 GCA_903916135.1 uncultured bacterium | reverse complement strand
TGTATGATTATAAAACCCTATGGTTATGCCATTTGGGAGAAAATGCAAGCGGCTTTAGACAAAATGTTTAAAGATACGGGACATTATAATATGTACTTTCCACTTTTTATTCCGAAATCATTTTTCAGCAAAGAAGCCAGCCATGTTGAAGGCTTTGCCAAAGAGTGTGCCATTGTTACGCATTATCGGCTAAAAACGTCACCTGATGGCAAAGGAGTTGTTGTGGATGAAGATTCAAAATTAGAAGAAGAATTAATCGTCCGACCAACATCGGAAACAATTATTTGGGATGCTTACAGAAACTGGATTAAATCATATCGTGATTTGCCTATACTTGCGAATCAGTGGGCAAATGTTGTTCGCTGGGAAATGCGGACGCGTTTATTTTTGCGCACCACAGAATTTCTTTGGCAGGAAGGACATACTGCACATGCTACAGAAGGCGAAGCCATGAAAGAAGCAGAACAAATGTTGAATGTGTATGCTAATTTTGCAGAAAACTGGATGGCAATGCCCGTTATCAAAGGACTTAAATCGGCAAACGAACGTTTTGCAGGAGCACTTGAAACATACTGCATCGAAGCATTGATGCAAGACGGGAAAGCTCTTCAAGCTGGGACTTCGCACCTCTTAGGTCAAAACTTTGCAAAAGCATTTGATGTGAAGTATCTTACAAAAGAAAACAAACTTGAATATGTTTGGGCAACTTCATGGGGTGTTTCGACTCGGTTGATGGGAGCCTTGATTATGACACATTCGGATAATAACGGTTTGGTGTTACCGCCGAAGCTTGCACCAATACAAGTGGTGATTATTCCTATTTTTAAAACCGCCGAACAACTTGCTCTTATAGCTGAAAAAATACTTCCGATAAAGAAAGCGCTTGAAGCGAAAGGCATCTCTGTTAAATTTGACGACAGGGACACAATCACTCCTGGATGGAAATTTTCAGAATATGAATTTAAAGGAGTTCCAATTCGATTGGCAATTGGTTCGCGCGATTTGGAAAACGGAACGATTGAGGTGGCTCGTCGAGATACATTGGAAAAAGCTACCTATCAATTTACCGATATTGAAAATAAAGTGGAACACTTGCTCGAATTGATTCAAATAAACTTGTTTCAAAAAGCAAATACATTTAATTTCAACAATACATATCATGCAGAGAACTGGGAGGATTTTAAAAATATTCTCAACACAAAAGGCGGCTTCATTTATGCACATTGGGACGGAACACCCGAAACAGAACAAAAAATAAAAGAAGAAACAAAGGCGACTATTAGGTGTATTCCATTAAAAAATCATTTGGAAAAAGGGAAGTGTGTTTATTCTGGAAAACCCTCCACACAAAAAGTTATTTTCGCTCGTGCATATTAATTAAGAAAAATTGTTTAATTTTGTTTCAAATTTATAAATCAAAAAAATATGGCTGGAGTTAACAAAGTTATTTTGGTGGGTCATTTAGGAAAAGACCCAGAAGTGAGATCGTTTGAAAATACTCTCGATCCGAGCAAACCTAATAAAGTTGCAAAATTTTCATTAGCAACCACCGAATCTTATAAAAACAAAGATGGTGTGAAAACAGATTATACTGAATGGCATAACATCGTTGTTCGTAGAGGTTTGGCAGATGTTGCTGAAAAATATCTGAAAAAAGGTCAATTGGTGTATCTTGAAGGTAAAATTAAAACCAGAAGCTACGACAAAGATGGTCAAACCAGATATATTGCTGAAATTGAAGTTGAAAATATGACAATGCTTGGTGGGAAAAGGGATGGAGAAACTCGTGAAATTACTCACGATTCTCCCGAGACCCAATCACCACCAGAACCATTGATAGAAAAAAGTGACGATTTACCTTTTTAATCATCTATTTTTTGGATGAATCCTAAATGGGTTTGAGTAGCGTTATCGTGGTTTCTTTTGTAGTAAGTATTATGCAACCCATTACACTTGGAGTGGGGATTGGTTTTGCTTTTTTGGTAATATTATTGTTGTGTAGCGCACTGATTTCCGGAAGCGAGATGGCTTACTTTTCTATTGATGCAAAGCAAATTGAAGAAATCAAATCTAACAAGAAATATCATCGCGTCGCCATACTTGCACTTCTAAATCAACCACAGAAATTATTAGCGACAATTTTAATTTCGAGCAATTTTGTTAATGTTTCAGTGGTTATTATTTCTACCTATATAACGGTACATTTGTTTGATCTTACGAACAATTATGTGCTGAGTTTTATTATTGAATTTGTAATTGTTACTGTGTTGATTCTACTTTTTGGAGAAATGCTACCGAAGATTTATGCCAATCAACGTCCTTTGGTGTTTGCAAATTTTATGGCAGCACCCATGTTGGTGTTGATGCGCATTTTTCATCCGCTGAGTTATATAATGATAAAATCAACGCGCATTATTGAAAAACGTATTGCCAATAAAAAACAAAATATCAGCTTTGAAGATTTGTCGAATGCCATTGAAATTACTTCCGACGAAAAAACGCAACAGCAAGAGCGCAAAATATTGAAAGGCATCGTCAAATTTGGCGATACGGAAGTTTCCGGCGTTATGAAACCCCGAATTGATATTTTTGCAGTTGAATATGATACTCCTTTCAGCGAATTGATTAAAATGATTAAAGAATCGGGCTTTTCGCGCATCCCAATTTATAAAGAGACGTTCGACACGATTGCGGGCATTTTGAACATCAAAGATTTGCTGCAATACTTAAATGAAAATGACGCATTTGAATGGCAAAAGCTGATTCGTACCCCATATTTTATTCCTGAAAACAAGAAGATAAGCGACTTACTTATTGAATTTAAGGAGCGCAAAATCCATATCGCCATCGTTGCGGATGAGTATGGCGGCACCTCCGGTATTGTTACCATGGAAGATATTATTGAGGAGATAGTCGGTGAAATTAATGATGAGTTTGATGAAGAAACCGAGAACGTCAATTTTTCAAAGATTGACGACAATACTTATATTTTTGAAGGAAAAACTTCTTTGAATGATTTTGTAAAGATTTTAAATATCAACGAAACTATTTTCGACGATGTTAGAGGCGAAGCAGAGTCTTTAGCAGGGTTGATACTTGAAATAACAGGCTCTATTCCTGTGAAAAATCAAATTATTGAATATAGATTTATTACGTTTACGATTGAGTCTTCTGATAATCGGAGAATCAAAAAAGTGAAAGTATTTGTGAAACCTTTAAGCGAAATTAGACCATGAAAAATCAAAACAGATATATAGTTGTTTTCATCGTGATGATGATGTTTTTTACTGCCTGCGGTAATGATGATTACTCTCCAAAGCCTCGTGCGTATTTCCGCATTGAACTTCCGGCAAAGAAATATCGTTTGCTCGACAGTATTTATCCTTATACTTTTGAATATCCGCAATATTCTGTCATTGAAGCAGATAATAATGAACATGCCGATCCTACATGGATTAACGTTGAGTTTCCGCGATATAGCGGGTCCTTGCATTTGAGTTACAAACCCGTAACCAACGACAGCATTTTATTTCAGTATTTTGAAGATTCACGAAACTTTGTCAATAAGCATATTGCCAAAGCGGATGATATTGAACCAATTATTGTCAACAACACACATCATAATGTGTATGGATTGATTTACGACATTACGGGAGTAGGGGTGGCTTCCACCTATCAATTTGCAGTTACCGACAGTGTGCATCACTTCCTGCGTGGGGCTTTGTATTTCAACATAGTTCCTAACAACGATTCTTTGATGCCTGTGATTGATTTTATTAAAAAAGATATCAACCATTTAATCCAAACGTTGCAATGGAAATCATTGAAGCAATTGCCTAAAAAACCTTGAAAGGCTTCAACTTCAATAAACGTGTGTGCAACAGATGACAAACAAGACCAACCTACCAACATCTATGGAAGAGTTGAATAAAATTCGTTAATTTCCCCCAATCGCTTAAATCGTCAAGTTTCATCAGAAAATAACGGTAGTTGTTTGTTGAAATAAATACTACGGAATAAGATTTGCTGTCCATAGATAAATCACGTGGTCAAATGGTTTTTTTATAAAAATATATTTTCAAAAACGCACATGTATTTTTCAGTGTAAACTTATATTTGGATTAATTTTTGCTCTAGGTGAAGGAATTTTCGTAATTTTGTTAACTTAAATAATTATCTCATGAAAAAGAATCTTGGAATCCTAAGTATGTTGCTTCTTTTGGGAAGTGCTTCCATCAACGCCTCAGCGCAAACGTCTATCGTCCCTGTGGATGAAGACACCAAATTAATCACCTATAAAGAGGTGGTTACGCAAGAAGGCGATGTCAACAAACTCTACAACACTTGTATCGCGTGGATAAATGCCAACTACAAAAACGCCGCCGAAGTTACCACGGTGCGCGACCCCGAAAATGGCAAAATCATCATTCGCCATAGTTTCAAAATATATAACACCGATAAAGACGGACTGAAAACCGATGCAGGCGTGATCAACTACACCTTAAAATTGGAGTTCAAACCCAACAAATATCGCTATGTTTTCACCGATTTTGGTTTGCAGGCGGTATCAAAATACCCCCTCGAACGTTGGCTCGACAAAAAAGACC
Organism: uncultured bacterium; assembly: GCA_903916135.1. GTDB lineage: Bacteria > Bacteroidota > Bacteroidia > Bacteroidales > CAIWKO01 > CAIWKO01. The sequence goes on along the minus strand of CAIWVT010000417.1, from coordinate 24,741 downwards.
AAAAATATACACCCGTATGGGATGTTTGGTTGGGCGAAGTGAATACTTGGGTGAACGACTGGATTACAAGTTTGAAAAAAGGCATGGTTCCGAAAGTGGCTAAGCCCGACAATTGGTAGGCACGCGTCAAATCTCTTTCCTGAATCATAAATGTTTAAGCGGCATGTTCCGCTTTTTTGTACCTTTGCAAAAAAAATTGCGTGGAAACGAACAACATACTTGAGTTTATTTGTAACATACCGAAGGCGGAACTTCATGTGCATATTGAAGGGACTTTTGAGCCTGAGTTGATGTTCGAAATTGCGGCGCGCAACCATATCACCCTAAAGTATCGCGATGTGGAAGCATTGCGCGAGGCATATCAATTTCGCAATCTGCAAGAATTCTTAGACATATATTATATAGGTTCGCGGGCATTGAAAACCGAGCGCGACTTTTATGACCTCACCACATCCTATCTGACCAAAGCCGCCTCGCAAAACATCCTGCACACAGAAATATTTTTCGACCCGCAAACGCATCACGAAAATGGCGTTGCTTTTCCCGTAGTTTTCACTGGCATTTATGATGCTTTGCAAGATGCAGAGAAAAACTTGGGCATACATGGAGATGTAATCATGTGTTTCTTGCGCCATTTGGATGAAGCATCGGCTTTCGCCACTTTGCAACAGGCGCTTCCTTTTAAAGATAAAATCATCGGCGTGGGTTTGGACTCTTCCGAGAGCGGCAATCCGCCCCATAAGTTCGTTCGGGTGTTTGAAGCAGCGCGCCAAGCGGGTTTCGTGGCAGTGGCTCATGCAGGCGAAGAAGGTCCTGTGGACTATATCCACGATTCATTGGACTTGTTGAAGATTTCGCGCATCGACCATGGCAACAACTCCAAAGATGATGCACTGCTGATACAAAAAATCGCGCAGCAAAGAATCCCCCTCACCATGTGTCCACTCTCGAATTTGAAGCTCCAAGTGGTGAAAGATTTGCGCCATCATCCTCTGAAAACCCTATTGGACAACAAGGTGGTAGCCACCGTGAACTCCGACGACCCTGCCTATTTTGGCGGCTATCTGAACGAAAACTATATCGCCATACAACAAGCTTTGGAATTGTGGCACGACGACATCATTACGCTCGCAAAAAACTCTTTCGAAGCATCTTTTATTGATGCCGCGCAAAAGCAAACCTATATCAAGCGTATTGACACTTTCGTAAGCGATTTTAATGCATCTTAAAACAATAACGTGAAAACACACATCAAAAATCTTTCTTTACAAGAATTGACCGATTATGCCGTTCAGCACGGTCAACAGGCGTTTCGCGCCAAGCAAACCTTCGAATGGATATGGAAAAAAACTGCCGTCAGTTTCGACGAGATGACCAACATTTCCGCGGAGTTTCGGCAGAAGATGAATGCCGATTTTATCATCAACTCCATCGAGATAGCCGAAGAAAAAGTGTCGTCGGACGGCACCCGCAAATATGTGTTGCAGCTCGCCGACGGGCATCAGATAGAGAGTGTGTTGATACCTTCCAAAGACCGCCTCACGGCTTGCATCTCTTCTCAGGTGGGCTGTGCCTTGGGCTGCCGTTTCTGTGCCACGGGCAACATGGGTTTCGTGCGCGACATGGATGCTTTGGAAATTCACGACCAAATTATGTTGCTGATGAAACTCGCCGTAGAGAAATTCCACACCTCTCTCGACAATATCGTCGTGATGGGCATGGGCGAACCCTTGCTGAATTTGAACAACACCCTCGCCGCTTTGGATAAAATTTCCGACAAGACGACCCTGAATTTCTCCCCTCAACGTATCACCATCTCCACCTCGGGCATCACCTCCGAAATCAAGAAAATGGCAGACAAAAACATCCCCTATCATTTGGCTATTTCCCTCCATTCGGCTAACGACAGCAAACGCAAACAGTTTATGCCCGTGGGGAACAAATATTCTTTGAGTATGCTCACCGATGCGCTGAAATATTATCATCAGAAAACGGGCAACCGCATCACCATCGAATATATCCTGTTCGACGGGCTCAACGATGCCAACGAAGACGCCGCCTCCTTGGCTTCATTTTGCAGAAGTTTTCCTGTGAAAATAAACATCATCCCTTATAATTCCACTGCGTCGCAGCTTTTCAAACCAAGCAGCAGCGCCAACATCAAAAAGTTTATCGCATTTTTAGAATCAAAAAACATCATCGTCAATCTCCGCCACAGCAAAGGCAGCGACATACAAGCCGCCTGCGGACAATTAGCCAAAAATAACACCTTAAAATAAATAAGCACTATGACATCAAATTCCAATGCAGCCATCACACTACAAGATGTAGTAAATTCCATCCGCAACGTGCCCGATTTCCCCATCCCGGGCATACAGTTTAAAGACATCACCACCGCCATCAAACGTCCCGAGATTTTTCGCTATATGCTCGACCAAACCGCCGCCTATTACCAAAACATGGGCATCACCAAAGTGGTTGGCATCGAATCGCGCGGCTTTATCTTGGGCGGCGCCTTGGCTGCTCGCCTCAAGGCAGGCTTCGTGCCCATTCGCAAACCCGGCAAACTGCCCGCGCCCACCTTTTCCAAATCCTATAGCTTGGAATATGGCGAAAACATTCTCCACATCCATCAAGACGCCTTGGAAACGGGCGACGTGGTGTTGCTCCACGACGACTTGCTTGCCACAGGCGGCTCTGCCAAAGCAGCCATCGAACTCATCCGCAACTTCGCCGTGAAATCCATCCACGTGAATTTCATCTGCGAACTCAGCTTCCTGAACGGCGCCGCGCAAATCGGTGAGGGGATAGAGGTGTTTTCTTTGGTGAAATTCTAAAGGCTTGCGCTTGGGAGGCAACTCAAAGAAATCTGACTTTCGGTATGGGACACTAAGAAGTGAGATTGATTTGGTATTTGGAACTTGGAATTTCAACGCCTCTGTGTTCTTACTGTTTTTTTACCTTGTTCTGTCCCGTACCTCTGGTCGGGAGTTCTTTGTGGTTACAAAAAAGAGCATCAATATTCCCGACGCATTCCCGAATTATATCCCTATTTCTTTCGCACTAAACAAATTTGTGTCGCTTTTGGGATAGTATTTCTCCTTTTATTTCCTGAAAAAATAATTGAAAATAAGGTATTTATATACGTTTTTACTAATTAAATGACGCATAGCCTTGACTTGCTTTAATTTATAATTAAACAAAATAGTTTGCAATTGGTAACAAGTTTATTTACAGATCCTCTTGTATTGAACTACATTTGTAAAAAATAAATCTCAGTAGATTATCAATAAAACTAAAAACTTAAAAAACGTAAAACTATGCCAAAAATTACAATTCTCGGAAAATTAGGACTTACGAAAGGTATGCCCGTAGCAACTATCATAAAAAGGATAATTGCAGTATTGAAATGGAATATTTCTCCAGAAAAACGTCTCAAGAAAGCACGTTTTGTGATACAAGAAATGACAGGCAACCCCCTATTTACAATTCCCTACGCCGCTATCATTACCCCCTTAGCCACTTTAGTTACCGACACCGACCTTTATGATGCTGCTCTCACTTTAGCTGCCACTCATGCTGACGGCACAGCAGAAGCAGCAGAGGTAGCCGGCGAAGTGGTGCACCAAGATTTGATTAGTATAATGAGTATGGTGCAAGCTAAAATGGATGATGACAGAGTAAACGCTATAGTTATTGCTAGCGGAGCAGGATTTGACACCAAAACCGAAAGCAAACGCGGACCTCGCAAAGCAGGTGTATATCAGGGCAATGAACCGGGTTCCTTCGTGATTCATTCCGACATGACAGGTCAACATGAATGGCAAGAAAGCACTGATAATGGTGCAACATTTAAAGATATTGGCAGCTCCTCAGGCGGTGAGTATTCAGTGGAAGGAAAAATTCCTGACAAACGTTATTATTATCGCGGACGTCAGGTGCTTACCTGGGGACGCAAAGGCGAATGGGGTCCTTGGAGATCGAATACGGCACCTGCATAAAAAAACAAGCTGTTTTCTTAGGATAATTGGGTCGCTAATGGCGACCCTTTCATTTGCTTTAAGTATTGATAAATAACGTATTGAGAATCTCTTTTGGGCTTAATGAGGTCATTTTTCCTTCCGTTCCGACGTTTGGACAATCCGTTCACATGAACGGACCATCCGATCACCTCTTATTTTAATTTTGAAACGTATATTTCAATCCGATCACCTTTTATTTTATTTTTATTACGCATTCATAAGTTCGATCACCTCTTCTAATAATTTTGAAACGTATATTTCTATCCGATCATCTCTTATTTCAATTTTATAACGTATATTTTCAGCCATTCATTCGTTCCCTTCAAGGAAACGAATGAACGGACCATCCGTTCATCTATTCCGACCAGCCATTCATTAGATATTTCAATCCGTTCATATCATCCGTTCCTCCATTCATCTGATACATCAATCCATTCAATCGAACCGACCATCCAATCAACAGACATTTCAATCCGTTCATCTCATCCGACCAACCAATCATCTATTATTTTAATCCGTTCACCTAGCCCATATTGAAAGAGATAAATTTTTATTATTTGGATTTGAAAAATTTTGTTGATGGGATGTAATTAAAAAAATGTTTTTTGCTTGTATATGAAAAATGTTATGTAATTTTGAACTCGGAAATAAAAGTGGAGTTTGGAGACCACTTAAAAAAACGGGCTTGGCTCACTCAGGTTTTTATTTAGTGGGGGCGGTATCTGAAAAGCCTATGAGTAGGAAATCATTAAATACTAATATGAACAAAATTAATGTTATTGTTGTACCTGAAAAAAATAAATTTGCAGGAGAACTATATAATGAGAATATAGTCTATATAAATCCTGATTTAGGAATTGCCAATTTAACTGGCAGAAATGTAAAATATTTAGCACCATTTTGGTTGGAAGCTAAAGAACAAAATGTTAATCGTTTATTTCATATAATTGATTACGATAAAGAACAAAACATAATCAAGTTAGGTAATTCCTTTGTCTTATTTAAACCTTGGAATAAAATGGGGCAGAGTAGAAAATTTGAATATCATACTTTAGAATCTTTTGATTTTATTGAAGTAAAAGAAGGAATTTTGATTCATTATGAATTTGCAAAATAGAAAAAAAAACAAATGAAAAACTATATTCTAATATTAATGATGGCTTTAAACTCATCATTACTTTATTCACAAATCACTATTACCGAAATAGAGAAAAAAAATGTAGAACGTATAACCATGAGACCTCCTGCTTATGACAGTTTAAAAAGTTGGGAAGACCATGAAAAGTTAAGTGATTATAAGCAATATGTAGGTATTAGAATTTATTGTCTAGCTATAGAACCTACATGTATGATTTCAAAAACACCCAATATATTCCCAGTTGATCAAAAATTTGGAGCTTACAAATATGATGGATATGGTTCAGCAGCAAAAAGATTAGATTATAAGAACATAATGACTTTTAAATACAAACCAAAACATATTTCATCGTCTGGACTTATGGCTGGAGAGGATAATCCAATAGTAAAAACTGATATTGAGCAAATCAGTGATAAATATTATACCATATTAAATGTACTATATGGTGATACTTTAAAGGTGTTATTGAAAAATTTCTATAGAACATTAGAAAATTCTAGTAATTTAAGGAATAGTAATACATTTATTGATAGAGAAGAAATAAAATATTATCGGGACCTAAGTGCTGATGCATATATTTATGTACTACGTAATGATATTGATGGAGATACATTATTTTGTTCGTTATCACATGAAAATTTTATTTTAGTACCCTATTTTGTTAAGCAAAAACAATTGTATGAAAAACAAAATATAATATATGATGATGAGAAGAATTCGAGCGGTGATTATACTTGGAAAGAAATCAAAAAAGCAGACATACGATATCCTATAAAATCAGAAGACAAGTATGGAAAAGAAATCAGCACATATAAGCTTGTTAATATTGTGCCAGGGAGTAAATGGTTTTGCTCAGAAGTCACAATATTAAAACCATTTAATCAAATTATATATATATTAAAAAATAATCAAGAAGAACAAATTACTCTTTCTTTAAAGTCTTTGTCAAGTGGTTTTATCAAAGAAGAGGATTATAACAAAAGGGAGATGGAAAAAAAATTACAAAGTCAACAATTATTAGCAAAACAGAAAAAAGAAGAATTAATAAAAAAAGAGAATGAAAGATTAGTTTATGAATTAGAAAGAAAAGATTGTATAGCAAAATTTGGTTTGGAAAATTGCGAATTAATTGTACAAGGTAATGTTAAAATAGGGTTTAGTAAAGAAATGTGCGAAAAAGCATGGGGAAAACCGTTTGATATATATAAAACCACTACAGCAAATGGTACTTACGAAGATTGGTACTTTGGTTGGAAATATAGTTTGCATTTTAGTAATGGCTTATTATATAAAATAGAAAATTAATAGTCATATTGAAGGCTATAACCACCCTGTTGTTTTCGGAATTTTTAACTAATAAATTAAACTCTTTACACCTAACCTATTTCAAATTATTACAATACATTCACTTCTTTTAACAGCGATAAGTTTATTTTTTGTAATTTTACTGTCATTTAAATAACCAATAAAAAAAAATACTATGATAACAGAATCATCAAATAACGACTTATTTAAAACAAAAATAGTTCTTCCAATGTTTTTACAATTTCATAAAAACACAATTTTTTCTGAAATTGATTCATTCAGAGAATATATTATAGACAGTAGAAATAATATTAAAAAACAACAGAACATTTTCAATGAAATGATTGAAACAGAAAAGAAAAAATATCCAGAAAATATTGATGGGCTACTTGAGCACTATGAAGAACAGTATTATCAAATTAACAAATTTTACCCTGCAACATTTAATAATTCCACACTCCTCTCATTATACTCTCTTTTTGAATTTAACTTAAAGAGTTTGTGTATTACAGTTCAAGATTGCGAAGAAATGAAAATAAAACTTGATGATATTAATGGAGAGGGCTATATAAGTAAGAGTAAAAAATATTTAAACTTAGTTGTTGGTTTGGACTTGAATGAACTTGAACAAACTTGGGAGAAAATTACATTTTTTCAACGGTTAAGAAACTGTATTGTTCATTTTAACTCTAATATTAAAAAAAAGAAAAATCAAGTAGTTAAAAATCTTGATATTTACAAAGAAATTGAAAACAATCCTTACTTAAAAATAGATGATCGAGGGACTTTTATCATTAGTGATGACAAATTTCTTCTAGATATTTTGGACTTAATAAATATATATTTAAAAACAATAATAAAAAAACTTGAGGTAAGAAATCAATAAATCCCGTTCGGCGTCAGCCTCTGCCTCCGTCTTTAATATCCTTATAGGCTTTTGCCCAATACCTTTTATCTACAAAAGCATTAAAAAAAACTTTATTACTTTAGTAACAAAACAAATGCCTACGCTGATGCTGAACTTTATTACTTTATGCAACAGCAACAAACTAAAAAAGTAAAGGTTGCAATGAGTAATCTCTGTTTCTAAACTAATAAAGTTTGAAACTCCGTTCGCCAAAGCCTCCAACTCCGTCGCTACTATCTTTTAGGCTACAGCCTAAACAGCTTCTGTTTCTCAGCTCAACATAGGTTCATACAAATCATTATTTTTTGTAATTTGAATTCTTTTTTTTGTAATTTTGCATCAAATTTATTCAACATGGCACGTATAGCAGGTATTCAAATCGAAAAAGACAGCAAAGGTCACATGACTTATGCCCGTATCAATTTAAAAAAACACAAAGATTTATTTCCTTACTTAGAGCAAAAAGGTGCTATCGAAGAAGATGAATTTGATAAATTAGCAAAAGACTGTATTACCGGTGATGAACTTAGGGCTGAGATGTCAAAAAGAATCGCAACATATCCTGAACGCTTGAAAAAAATGAAAGCGAAATGAAGGTAATATATGTAAAAGAAGTTACGGAATATTTAGATAGCTTAATTTTCGAGTTATACGCGAATGAATATTTTGGTTTTATTGAAGCTGCTGAAAATTACGTTTTTAAATTAACAAATGAAATTGAAACAACAATTCATTTGAAACAAAAAAGACATCATTATGGAAAATATAATAAGCCTTCAAAAGATCTTGTTGCATCTTTTAATATAAGCAAAAGCGTAACTTGGTTTGCTTTTTATGAAGTTAAGAATAACTTCTATATTATAAAACGCATTATTAATAGCCAAAACAAAACTTCAAACAAAATAAAAGGTTTGTAATTCACGAATCTGTTGTGCGGTCTCTAGCACTTTAAATACTTGAAGTACTTTAGGCACTTTAGGCACTTTAAGTACTTCTCCCCCTCTCTCAACATCCACACGGCAAATACAAATCATCTCTCGGATTGATGAGCATGATAGGCAGTTTGTATTTGTTTTCAATGATTTTCTTTTCTTTCAAACCAAACAACAAATCGTCAACCGCCACCTCTTTGGTTGCCATAATCACTATCATATCGCCTTGGTTCATCCACGCATAATCCACAGCATATTTATCTATGTCGCAGGTGATGTCGGGCTCCTTTATCAACTCATACGCCACGCCTAAATTATTAAACAACTTCTCCACCAACACAATATTGGTGCGCAAGGAAGCAGCAAAATACGCGTCCTTATATTTCCGAGTCAACACCGTCACCCTCGATTGGTTCAAGGTGCTGATATAACCCGACCAAGCCGATTTCTCTTTCGATTCGCGATTGAAATCTAAGGGCAAAATAATATTCTCATACATCGTTTTGCGGGGCAATTCGTCGTGCACTATAATAATAGGTATGCGCAAATCTCTATAATCCGTTACAATGGAACTTGACGAAAAATAATGCACTTTCGATTTATAGCTGTTCATGCCTGCCATCACGGCAATTACATTCAGTTTCTCATAAAAATCATGGATAACTTGCTGCACTTCGCCTTTAAAAACATACACATTCGCCATGATTCCCTCTTGCGAAATGATTCTATTGGCTATTTCGCCCAATGCTTTTTTTCTTCCTTCTGTCACTTCAACATCTTTGACTTCAAGTTTTGCGATTATTTTAGTAACAATATAAAAAATACTTATTTCGCACTTAAACAGTCGCGCCAGTTCAATGCCGTAATGCAAAGCATTTACGGCAGCTGTCGAAAAATCGTAGGGAACTAATATCTGTTGTTTTGGAGTTGGCTCTGTCATTTCTACATAAAAAAGACAAAGGTATAAAAAAAAGCAACCTCGCCCGAGGTTGCTTCATTATTATGGGAAAAATTTTGAGGCAATGGAAGGGTCAGAAACAAATACCTCAAACGGATATTAGGGATAACTATATAAACGCCAAAAAACAAAAATAACTTGGTTGTTATGAAACTATTTTTATAAGGAACTTACAAAACGCAAAATCAAATTGAAAAGTTCAGGATATTTCGTCAATGGAAGTCCCGCCGCTTGGTCGGTTACGGTATGATATTCCTTATATTCGGTGCCAAGGGTGTAGATAAAAAAACTTTTTACACCTTTTTTATAAAAATGATAATGGTCGCTATTGGCTGCTTCGCCACGTTCGTTCACGCTTTTGAGATATTTCCCGGCTTCGTTCAGTTGTTTCAAAGTTTCAAACTCCTTTTTAAAGATACTTCCGTTCACCACTTTGATGCCATCGCTACCCGTGCCAACCATATCTAAATTCAACATAAATTTAATCTTCCGCAAAGGAAACAGCGGAAACTTTGTGTAATATTCCGAACCCACCAAGCCAGCTTCTTCGCCTGAGAAGAATATAAAACACACGGAATAATCCGGGCGGTTTTCAGGCAGAGCATAATAAGCAGCCAAATCGAGCAACATGGCTGTGCCGCTTGCATTATCGTTGGCACCGGGGAAATACGCTTTGCTGCCCATCATTCCCAAATGATCGTAATGTGCCCCAAACACCACAAAACTATCGGGATATATCTTCCCGGGAATATATCCAACCACGTTTTGTGAGGGATAATTGCTGAGCAGTTTCGTATGAATATTCACAGAGATATTCGTAATCTTAGCGGGCAAAGCACTTCGATTGATGGTAATCTCGGCATGTTTTTTCTCGTTCTGTTCTTTAGCCACATGCCATGAGATGCCTTTATCGCGAATAAAAACCAACAAAGGTGTTTCTTCAAGTTTTTTGTTTTTCAAATCTTTAAACCCCGTATCCACCACCAAAGCTAATTTCGAGAGATTTTGATTGCTGAACTTCTTGGCAAGCTTTTCCGAACTCAACGTGTTTCCGTCAACCACCAAAACTTTATAGCTATCCTTCATGGTTTGCGCATCGGGCGACACCATAAAATCAATGCCGGGCTGTTTCTCAACACCGTTTATTTTTAAGGCTACATCATCGGGAAAGGTATTCACATTGAGATGAAATGTTTGAAAATAACTCGTGTCAAAACATTTTACTTGGTCTTTTTTTAGTTGCTTCGCGATAAAAGTGGCAGCAATTTTATCCCCATTATTCACATATCCGCGACCATAAAACGCAGGCGACGCCAACGTATCTATCATGCTTTTAACATAAGGAAGATTTTGAGAAAAGAGAAGCGACGAGCAGAGCCAAGCAAGGCAAAAAACAATAAAGCTTCTTTTCATCTATAAGAATTTTCTGATAATCAATTCTTCCAATTTATGCAGCGCATCAGGTTTGTCGTTCCAATTATATTTTTCTTTTAAATCTTCAAAAAACACATTGGCTTCTTCAATACCTATAAAACTGTTGAGCATATCAATGGTTTTGTTATATTCCTGTAGGTCGCCTTTGAAAAGTTCGTTGATAAATAAAAATTTGTCGTTGATTCCTATGGCGTTTTTCAGGTTGGTAATAGTTGTTTTTCCCACTTTGTTTGCCAAAGTGTTATCAGGCTTGTCGTGCACTATTTTTTCGTGCATCAACTTGGGCGTTTCTTTAAACTTATCCGCTACAATTTCTTTTTCAGCTAAAGAAAACAAGTCAATGGCTTGTTGTTTTCCTGTTTTAACTGGAGTATGAACGTCTTTGGGAATCTCAGTCCCTACTTTTTGTTCAGGCACATCCACTTTTGTAATGATAAGTTCATTCACAGGAGTATCCACTTTTGTAATAATTGTGTCTAAAGGAAATTTCGGTTCTTCAACCACGACAGGAGGTTTTGTTTCCTCCTTAATTGGCTCCATTGTTTCTTCTAAAAGTTCCCTTACAGGAGCATTAACTTTGGTAATAATAGTTTCTACAGGCATTTCTGACTCTTCAACAATTATAGGAGGTAGAGTTTCCTCCACAATGGGGTCCACGGTTTCTTCAATAAGTTCGCTTAAAGGAGCATCAACTTTGGTAATAAAGGTTTCTATCGACAGTTTTGGCTCTTCAACAATCATGGGAGGAAAAGTTTCCTCAACAACAGGCTCCAAAGTTTCTTCTATAGGTAAAAAACTATCAACGGAAGTATCCGGCACTTCTTGTACCTCCAAAACAACATCATCAGCTATTATTTCTGAAATTTTTTCTTTTGGTTCTAAATCTATGGAAATAACAGTATTATCAGGATTTTCAATCCTAATTTCATCCTTGTTTTCTTGTGGTATTGAAAAATCTTGGTTCTCAATTACAAAATTTTCCACTATATTTGCATCAATACTATTTTTATTATAACTGTTTAATTTGTTTAACTCGAAAAAGAGTTCGTAAAAATTTCGGATATTTGCCAAAACAATATCCAATTCAATTTGAGGAATTCGTTTCTGATGTTCATCAATAATGGCAAACTGTTCATTTAGAACCTCTAAAAGATTTTTAATTTCTTCTTTGATACTTTTTGTTTCCATAAATGTAAAAATAAAAATGTTAGTGATATTGGTGCAACGAAATTTGGTGTAAAATTATAAAAAGAATAACAACCGGAACCATGTTTTTAGAAAAAAATACAGAAATACACAAAAACGGCTGGATAGAAGTGATTTGCGGCTCTATGTTTTCGGGAAAAACCGAAGAATTAATTCGTAGAATAAAGCGTGCCAAGTATGCAAATCAGAGGTTCGAGATATTTAAGCCGGAAATTGACATCCGATATGATTTAGAAAAGGTAACATCTCATGATGAAAATTCCATACAGTCCACTCCCGTTCAGTCTTCCTCTCAAATTTTATTGCTTGCCGGCGAGGTGGATATTGTTGCATTGGACGAAGCTCAATTTTTCGATTTGGAAATCGTAACCGTCTGCAATACACTTGCTGAAAGAGGCATACGCGTCATAGTTGCAGGCTTAGACATGGACTACTTGGGCGTGCCTTTTGGTCCGATGCCCGCACTTATTGCAACAGCCGAATATGTTACCAAAGTTCATGCGATTTGCGTGAAATGCGGCAATTTAGCTTATGTCTCTCACCGTATTGTGAAAAACGATAAACTAATCTTATTAGGCGAAACAGACAGTTACGAACCTCTTTGCAGAAGCTGTTTCAACAAAGCACTAATAAAATAATGTTATTGGACAAAAACTGTTTTTGAAACAGTTTCGCCTGGTTTCAAACGAATTACACCCGTGCCTCTTACGGTATCATCGGGAGGAATTATCTTATAAACCTGAATATCCAAAATGCCTTCGTATTTAAACACATATTGAAAAGTACCCGTTGCATCTGATTTTCCTTGAGCTCTAACGTCAGGATAATTAGGCGCGATAATTACATCGGCATACGGTAAAATTTGCATCGTATCGTTTAAATATTTAACCGTTACAATGGCTGTGCAATCGGTATTGTCTTTTTTACATCCAAAAAACACAATGCCTGAGATGCTAACTACAAAAACAAGGGTAATTAGACTTTTAATAGAAATTTTTTTCATAGTTATTAATTTTTTTTATAATTTTGCTTTCTAAAAATATTTTTGCAAAATAAAACATTTTATTTTAAAAACTTACGCAAATTTACAAAAAAAATTCATTATGAAAAAAATTATTATTTCTTTTTTTATCGCTGTCTCGTTTTCTGGACTCGTTAATGCTCAAAATCAGGCTACTACAGATTTGACTTTTTTAATAAAAACTTCGCATGGAAATATCAAAGTGAAATTATTTAATGATACACCTCAACATCGCGACAATTTTTTGAAGCTCGTGAAAGACGGTTTTTACAATGGTTCGATCTTTCATCGGGTAATTAATAGCTTTATGATACAAGGAGGCGGTGCCGCAAACGGGACAAATAATATTGGCTACACTATTCCTGCCGAAATTCTTGCTAAATACTTTCACAAAAAAGGAGCTTTAGCCGCCGCACGTATGCCCGACCAAGTTAATCCGAAAAAAGAATCATCAGGTTCGCAGTTTTATATTGTTCAGGGAAGAATTTACACGGAAGCAGATCTTACTGCTATCGAACAACGTACTGGCAAAACATTTTCTGCCGAACAACGCAAAGCCTATAAGACCATTGGCGGAACACCTCAATTGGATGGCGATTACACTGTTTTTGGCGAAGTGACCGAAGGCATGGATGTGATTGAAAAAATTGCTGCCGTAAAAACAGGAGCTGCCGACAAACCCGTCGAAGACATTAAAATGACTATAGAAATCATAAAATAATTTTCTTTTTTGAATACAGGAATTGCCCGATTTGTGTGATTTTGGGCAATTTTTTTTAATTATATCATGGAAACAATCATCAAACAGCATCTTGAGGAAGTTGAAAAAACGACTTCGCTCAACGAACACGATTTAGAACAATTTCGGATTAAATATCTTGGGAAAAACGGCATATTAAATCAGTTGTTCGAGGACTTTAAAGCCTTGCCTTCCGATCAAAAACGTGTTGCAGGTCAGATGTTGAATCAGTTGAAAATTGCTGCAAACGAGAAATATACTTCCTTAAAATCTGAACTTGAAGCAAAAGGACCGTCGAAAGCAGATAACTCGGACTTGTCATTAAACGTATCGGCGGCGAATTATGGTGCGCGCCATCCGATGTCCTTGGTGAGAAACGAAATTTTGCAAATCTTTTCACGGATCGGGTTCACGGTTGAAGAAGGACCTGAAATAGAAGACGATTGGCATATTTTCTCGGCATTGAACTTTCAGGCTGACCATCCTGCCCGCGATATGCAGGACACTTTTTTTATTGAACAACAGCCCGACATTGCTTTGCGTACGCATACGTCATCCGTGCAAGTGCGTTTGATGCAAAATAAAAAGCCTCCTTTGCGCGCAATCATGCCCGGCAGGGTGTATCGCAACGAAGCTATTTCTGCTCGCGCACATTGTTTTTTTCATCAGGTGGAAGGTTTGTATATAGACAAAAAAGTTTCCTTTGCCGATTTGAAACAGACATTGCTCTATTTTGCGAAAGAAATGTTTAGCGTTGACACGCGAATTCGCTTACGCCCTTCTTATTTTCCGTTCACCGAACCTTCTGCCGAGATGGATATTTCGTGCTCGATATGCGGTGGCAAGGGTTGTAATATGTGTAAGAAAACTGGTTGGGTAGAGATTTTGGGCTGCGGCATGGTTGATCCCAATGTGTTGGAAAATTGCGGTATTGACAGCAATGAATATTCCGGGTTTGCCTTTGGTATGGGCATCGAACGCATCACCAACCTAAAATATGCTGTGAAAGACCTCCGCTTGTTTTCGGAAAATGATATACGTTTTCTGAAACAATTTGAGAATGTGATTTGATAGATTTCTCCTGTCAGAAATTCTTACGTTGCCCACACGCTCTATAAGCGGAAAAAGCATCAACCAAAATAAAATATTATTTCTTCTTTTCAAGAAATGTCATCACAGGACGAAAGCCCACCGTGGGCGAAACCAAGTATTCGGTGCAAGTCGGGATTTGTATGCCATAATCAGAGCTATCCCAACTGCCGCCGCGGACAATAGTGGAGTCGCCAACCATTTCGGCTACGTTGCCCGACATATCATACACGCCAAAATCATTCGCCGGATAGGTTTTGACAGGCATAGGTCCATAGTCCAATCCGAAAGCTTTGAATTGTGCCAGAAAATTTCCCAATGAATTATAAGGATAGGGACCTCCCCAAGGATAGGGACATTTTTTCAAGCCGCCTCGTGCAGCATATTCCCATTCTGCATTCGTAGGTAAACGAAATTCATAGAGTACATTCTCATTATTCTTAGCATATTTTTCTGAAAGCCATTTGCAGTATAACTTTGCACCTTCTTTTGAAATGTTCACTACGGGATAATCTTTTTTCAGATGATAGGTTTTGTCATAATAAGAAGTGCCATAAGGAACATACTGTGTCCATCGCGCACTGTCAATTTTCGCCAATTCATAATCTTGAATTTTCCCTTGTGCTTTTAGGGCGGTCAGAAATTCCCAATACTGTGCGTTGGTTACTTCCGTTTCCGAAATATAATAAGCCTGAAACGTTCTGATTTTGCCGCCAATTTCTGCCATTCCCATCGGAATGAAAACATAGCCTTTCGGTGGTTTCACAAAACCAGTGTTGTTGATTGTGGCTCCTGTCAGCACAATTACAATTGTAATCAGCACAGGAAATAAAAATCTATTTACTTTCATAATACACCCTTTTATTTTTTTACAAAGTTAGGAATTATTTTCAACATATTATTATTTTACAAATGAAAATATTGGAGTGATAGCATGAGATTATTCTATTACTGTATAAGATTATTCTGTTACTGTATGAGATTATTCTGTTGCTGTATAAGATTATTCTAATACTGTATGAGATTATTCTAATACTGTATGAGATTATTCTGTTGCTGTATAAGATTATTCTGTTACTGTATAAGATTATTCTGTTACTGTATAAGATTATTCTGTTACTGTATGAGATTATTCTGTGATAGAATAACGATGTATAGCGGACCTAAAGGGGTATTTTTTGAGCCTTCATTATGCTTATAAAGCAAAACAAAAAACTTGTATAAATAAGATATACAGTGCGTTGAAATTCCCATGAGCAAACGACGCGCATTAGATTTCAAGTAGTTTCTAAAGTTTTTTTAATCTGGCAGATGTTAATCTGTGCTTTTAATCAAAATTCAGTTTGGCATTAGGATTATTGTGAAAAAAAAGGCATAAAAAACTCCGACATTTATCGGAGTTTTTTTTGTAATGTGTTATATCCTCACTTATTTGATAGCATCTTTGAAAGCTGCATCTTTTTGATATTTGAGAAATTCTCTATCTTCAGAAGCTTCTTTTTTGTATTTTGAATCTAATTCGATGGCTTTCTTTACAAATTCGTATAAAACGGAAGTTTGAGCAGAACGGGCAGCATTAACAGCGATTAGATAATAAACGGCTGCAGTTTGTGGTTTGGTGCAATCCAAAGTTTGTTTTGCGCCAGCAGTATTGCCTGAAAGCAGTTGAGCTAAGGCAACATTGTATTTGCATTTCTTTCCACCAAAAGCATTCAATGCGCCGGCATAGTCGCCTTTGCGAATTTTCATAACACCTTCATTAAAGCTAACATCAATGTTTTTTGCTTTTGCATCACTAAAATATTTTGCTGCTTCCTCATCATTTTTATTCCAGAAAGCAAGCACTCCAAGATTATAAAGAACCTGACCGTTGTTTGGACTTAAGGTGTTAGCTTTGCTCAAATAGGTTGCGGCTTCGTCTGTTTTTCCTAATAACAAGGCGCAAGCAGCGGCATTGTTATACCCTTTCCAATCCTGAGGATAAATAGTAGTAGCAGATTTGTAAATTTGATATTTAGTGCTTACGTTTTCGGTTAAGGTAGCTGAATATAAAAGCTCTTTATTATCAAGTTTTTCTGGAGCGGTTGTTGAGAGCATAATAATTTCTTCTTTCGATTTTTTAGGCTCATAGCAATTGACAACAAATTCGGCTCTTCTGAGAACAGAAAGCATGGTTTCAACTTCGGCATAGATAACCGTCATGTCCTTAATCGCTTTTTCTCTTTCAAGTTTTTTCTCTTGGCTCTTAATTACATTTTCGATAGTTTGTTTTTGAGGAATGTTCGAAGCATTTAAGGCTTTCATAAAACCATCAAAATCTTCACCTTTAGAAATAACGCTAATTGGAAGTTGTGGAACTTCTGCTTTGGCTACTTTAGCAGCTTTTTTATCTTTCGACGCGGGTTCTTCGGGTTTAGTGCCGTTGATTAATTTTTTGTCTTTTAAGAGTTTCTTTACCAAATCGTCAAACCATCCGTTACCTGTTTTTCCGCGTTCTTCAGAAAGTTTTTGGTTCAACGTGAGTTCGCCTTCAGGAGAAGCCCAAGCATTAATCTCAATACTTTTTACTTTCCAATTTCTGCAAAGAAAAGCTAATAAGGAATCTTTAATAGCAATGTTTGCTTTGTCTTTATTTAAAGCAAGGCTCAAATCCAAATTGGATTTGTTGTAAGCGAAATACAAGTTTGCTTTTTTGGTGATGATGGTTTCGAGTTCATAACCATGTTCTGCAATTTGTGTTTCTTCTTCTCTTTCAATTCGGGTAGAAGTGTAAATAACACCATCGGCAAGTTTTGTGCTTCCTAAAGCAACATCCACTTTTTTTCCTTTGGTCGCTAAAGGTCCAACAAAAAGTTCAGACGTATTCATACCCGGATCATACGTTATTATATCGGTATATGAAAAACTTCCTCCTTCTTTAAATTTGATAATTTGTCCATCGCCTTTTGCTTTTTCGCCTTTTAAGGTGATTGACTTAAGTTTTGCAACTTCTGTTCCTTGTAAGTTTTTTAAAACAGGAGTTACTTTTACAGATGCTTTTTTATTGAAATATTTTGCGGGAATTGTTCCGTTAATGGTAACAGAAATTTTTCCGCCATGTGTTTCAAGTACCTGAGGAGTCACGGTATATTTTACAGTTGGGTACTTTTTAATCATTTTTCCCAAGCCGCAACCCGTGAACATTACTACTGACAGTAGGACTGCAGCAAGAATTTTTAAGTTGAAGTGTTTCATAAATTTTATTTTTTTTCGTTAATAATTATTCTGATTTGACTTTTACGTTGCAAATATAAAAAAAGATACCTTACGAACAGAAAAAAAAATAAAAAATCTTTATTTATTTTTTTTAATGACAGGCAAATATACATACTTTTTATTAATAATTCGTGTGTTAAATTAATATTTTCGATTTGTTTTTCTTGATTTTGGCAAACATGTCCCAAAGAACAATACCCGCACTTACGGAAATATTGAAGGAATGTTTCGTTCCAAACTGCGGAATTTCAATGCAAAAATCACATTCTCTCAATACATTCTCGTCCACGCCATTAATTTCATTACCGAATATCACAGCATATTTTGTGTTTGGTTCTGGTAAAAAATCTTCTAAACTTATACTATTGTCTGTTTGCTCTATTCCTAAAATTTTAAATTTGTCATTTTGAAGCTGTTTTATTGCATCTTTTGTATTTTCATAATATTCCCAAACAACAGACTCGGTCGCATCAAGTGCGGTTTTTTGTATTTCGCGATGCGGAGGGGTTGCTGTAATTCCACATAATAATAATTTTTCTATTCGAAATGCATCACATGTTCTGAAAACAGAACCGATATTATGCATACTTCTGATATTATCCAATATGACAACTATCTTGGTTTTTTCCTGTTTTTTGAAATCCTCTATGCTTATCCGATTTAATTCGTCTGTTTTAAGTTTTCTCATCTATTTTTTTTGAGGGTGTAAAATTAATAAAAAAAAACCACTCAAATGCATTGAGTGGTTTTTTTTATAAAACAGTCGCTATTTTTAAGCAACCATTTCAGACATTTTTTTGCTGATTTCAACAGCTTCAAAACTCAATGCTCTTATTTCAACAACATTTTGTTCAATACCATTTTTATCCGTATATTTACGAGATACGATTTTGCCTTGTAAACTTACAAAAGTTCCTTTTCTAATTTTTGAAAGAGCTTCTTCTGAAAGTTTGTCCCACATAACGATGTTGTGCCATGTTGTGTCGCGCACCCATTCGTCGTTACGATTTTTGTAACTGTTGCTTGTGGCAAGAGAAAAGCGAAGCATTTGGCTGCCGTTTTTCAATGTTTTTACTTCAGGATTCATGCCTGCAAATCCACTTAATTCTACTTTGTTAATTGACTTTTCCATAAAAATTGTTTTTTTAGTTTGTACTTTTTTATTTATTTTTAATTTGAAGATGCAAAGTAAACACCTCTTGGACAATTTATTCGGTTATTAAATATTTGTATTCGGATATAGTCGTTTATAAACGTTTGTAAACGGATAAATTTTTTGTACTTTTGTGGATTCATATTAAAAATCAATGCTATGAGTGAAAAGCGTAAATGTCTTGACTGCGGAGAAGAATTCAGCGGAAGAATTGATAAAAAATTCTGCTCGGATATGTGCCGCAATTCCTATAACAATAAATTGAATAGCAATTCGACCAAATTGGAGCGCAACATCAATGCGATATTGCGTAAAAATCGTCGAATACTTGAAGTGTTAAATCCTGAGGAAAAAACCAAGGTGCATAAAAAGAAGTTGGTGGACAAGGGTTTTGACTTTAATTATTTCACGAATATTTATAAAACCCAAAAAGGTACTATCTATTATTTTTGTTATGAACAAGGCTATTTAGCCTTAGAAAATGATTTCTATTTTTTGGTCATCAATAAAAAGATTAAGGAAGTTTAAATTCGTTTCTTTGTTTTCTTGACAAAAAGCCTAACTTTGTATAAAAATTTTCAAGTGTCAGATATTAAAAAAGAAATTGCCGAAACTCCTTTAATGAAACAACATAACGCTATCAAGGCGAAATATCCTGATGCGTTGTTGCTGTTTCGAGTGGGAGATTTTTATGAAACCTTTGGCGAAGATGCAATCAAAACTGCAAATATTTTAGGAATAGTGCTTACGCGTAGAGCCAATGGTTCGGCATCCTATATCGAATTGGCGGGCTTTCCTTATCATGCCCTCGATACGTATTTGCCGAAACTCGTAAAGGCAGGTTTGCGCGTGGCAATATGCGATCAATTAGAAGACCCGAAGCTCACAAAAAAAATCGTGAAGCGCGGCATCACCGAAATTGTTACTCCCGGAGTGGCTTATAATGACAAGGTTCTTGACCATAAAGAAAATAATTTTTTAGCCGGCTTACACTTGGGACCACGAATCGTTGGTGTTTCTTTTTTGGATATTTCGACCGGAGAGTTTTATTTGGCTGAGGGCAGTAAAGACTATGTAGATAATTTGCTGCAAAGTTTCCGTCCGAATGAAGTGATTTTGCAAAAAAGCAAACAACGCGAATTTATTGAAAACTTTGGAGACAAATTTTATACATCCACCTTTGATGATTGGGTTTTTACTCCCGACTTTGCCAATAATATATTGCTGAATCATTTTCAAACGACTTCTTTAAAAGGTTTCGGTATTGATGATTTGGATTCCGGCATCATCGCTGCCGGGGCGGCTTTGCATTATCTTGCCGAAACACAACATGATAAAATCAGTCATATTTCAAAGCTTTCGCGTATCGAAGAAGACCGCTATGTGTGGATTGATCGTTTTACCATTCGAAATTTGGAGTTGTTACATTCAACGAATGAAAAAGCGCTGACATTGCTTGATATTATTGACCAAACTCTTACTCCCATGGGTAGCCGCCTGTTGAAACGTTGGTTTGTGATGCCTTTGAAAGATAAGCAACGCATAGAAGAACGCCTCAACATTGTGGAGCATTTTATAAAACATGATGAGTTTTCGGAAGAACTTCGTAAAAACGTAAAACTGATCGGTGATTTAGAACGACTCATCTCCAAAGTAGCTATCGGGAAAATCAATCCTCGCGAAGTGGTTCAGATCAAGCGTGCTCTCAATGCCATTGAACATATAAAAACAACTTTTGATACTTCTGAGAATCTTGCCTTGAAAAAGATAGGCGAGCAGCTTAATTCGTGTAAAATCATCAGGGATAGAATTGAACATGATTTGAATGATGACCCTCCTGCCTTGGCAAATAAAGGGAATGTGATTGCCAATGGGGTGTCTGAAGATTTGGATGAATTGCGCCAATTGGCTTATTCAGGCAAAGATTATTTGGTGCAAGTGCAGCAGCGCGAAAGCGAACTCACAGGGATTCCTTCTTTGAAAATATCGTTCAATAATGTTTTTGGCTATTATATAGAGGTAACAAACACCCATAAAAACAAAGTGCCCGACACGTGGACGCGGAAACAAACCCTCGCCAATTGCGAACGTTATATCACCGAAGAACTGAAAGAATACGAAGAAAAGATATTGGGTGCCGAAGAAAAGATATTGGCTTTGGAAACAGAATTGTATAACGAATTGGTCATCGCCTTGTTCGATTATATAAAACCCATACAATTGAATGCTTCGTTGACGGCTTTGACCGATTGTTTGTTGTCGTTTGCCACCATCGCCGTTCGCAACAATTATACGCGTCCGCATGTCAACGAATCTTTGGTGATAGATATAAAAAATGGACGGCATCCTGTTATAGAACAAAATCTGCCTGCCGGAGAAAAATATATTGCCAACGATGTGTATTTGGACGATACAAAACAACAAATCATCATCATCACGGGACCGAACATGGCGGGCAAGTCGGCATTGCTGCGGCAGACTGCTTTAATTGTTTTGTTGGCACAGATTGGCAGCTATGTGCCTGCCGAATCGGCGGAGATAGGCATCGTGGATAAAATCTTTACACGGGTGGGCGCTTCCGACAATATCTCCTCGGGCGAATCTACCTTTATGGTGGAAATGAACGAAACCGCGAGCATCTTGAACAATATTTCTTCACGCAGTTTGATTTTATTGGATGAAATCGGGCGCGGAACCTCCACCTACGATGGCATTTCTATCGCATGGGCTATTGCCGAATATTTACACGAAAACCGCCTGTTTAAACCCAAAGTGCTTTTTGCTACGCATTATCATGAGTTGAACGAAATGGCAAAGTCTATGCCCGGGATTAAGAATTATCACGTAAGTGTGAAAGAAATCAGCAACAAAATCATCTTTTTGCGCAAGTTGGTACCCGGAGGCACCGAACATAGTTTTGGGATACATGTGGCAAAGATGGCGGGCATTCCGCAACGCATCATCGACCGCGCCAACGAATTGTTGCATCAATTGGAAAAAGACCATAGCAATAGCGAGTTAACCGTTGTGAGCAGCCCACGACAACAAAGCAACCCCGATAACTACCAATTGAGTTTTATACAATT
The DNA here is from genome assembly GCA_903916135.1 of uncultured bacterium. GTDB lineage: Bacteria > Bacteroidota > Bacteroidia > Bacteroidales > CAIWKO01 > CAIWKO01. The sequence goes on along the minus strand of CAIWVT010000417.1, from coordinate 2,496 downwards.
GGACGATCCCCTGCTCGAACAAATTAAAGACGACATTTTGAAAACGGATATCAACACACTCACGCCTGTGGAGGCTTTGATGAAACTGAATGAGATTAAGAATTTGTTGAAGAAAAAGAAGTAGGGATTTGGTCTTTTAGACTATTAGCGAATAGACGAACGGAAAATTAGGTTGGTTTAGAAATCTATAATCTCCAACTTTCAACAGCAACAATATATTTATTGAATTCGTCATTTTTCATAAATCTCTTTTTTACTTCTTTTATAAAATTAGCACCGACATTCAGCAAGAAATTGCGTACCTTATAATAAGAAATATCATCTTCACCTCTTTTCCTTTCCATTTCGTCAAGAAATTCAGCGGCATCGCTAGCAAATAATAGTCCGCACAAGCTTATGGAGTAACACAAGCAAAGAACGTCGTATATGGAAAACTCAATGTCATCCCCTTCCTTGCAATCTTTTAGCTTGTCTCTGATATGCTTATAATCATCTATATGGAAGAATTGGCACGAATACATTCGCTTGGCAAAAACATAAACATCCTGACGGTATTCAAGGTAGTTAAGCTGTGAAAAAGTCCAACCGAAAAGGCTTTTATTGAGTTCATTAATCGCCAGTACAGTAATTAAATTTGTTTTATCCACTTGCAATGGACGCACGGCAAGTTTTTTGTCAAAAACCTCCTCAAGGCATAGCAAGCCATAATCCGCATAAGAAATTGCCACGGTAAGACGCCATAATAAATCGGACGCATTGTCTTTGGTTTCTGCAAACAATAAATTCATGTGGTTTAAAAAGTCGGGCTCAAACTTAGCTTTTTTCTCGGCAGGCAAGTCAACATGGTATTTTATATAGTAATAGGATTGTATAATGGAATGCATCAAACAAAAAGTCTCAATACGGTCCATTACAATTTCATCAATTAGCACGAATTTAAAATCGGAGTACTCATCTATATTTGGCTTGTCCGTTTGCTCTTTCTCATCTTCTTTTGGAAGTGTTCTGTCCATAAGCGAAAGCAAGGCTTCCTGAACCTCGCCTTTAAGACGATTGACGGGCATGTCTTTTTTCTCCATAAGACCTTTATATGAATGGAGGCTGAACAAAGCAACACTCAACTCTTCTTCAGAATTGATAGTAAAGAAAGAGGTAGATTGGTTTCCGTTATTTTCCATGATAGCGGTTTTTTTGTTATTACTTATTTTGGTCGCCTTTTATACTTATTTTATGGTGAAAAGTTCGGTTTTTATCTGAAATTAAGAAAGAGATTGTTATGATATTTGGGTTTCGGAAACTATGAACAACGGGGATTATTATTCTAATAATGTAAAGAAAAAGTTGAAGGATTGAAAAAAAGTGTAAATTTGTGCTCTGATTTGATAAATAGTAATGACAGAGTAAATAAATTCGTAATAAAAAATGAGTCGTAAACCAAATCCTTTTCATTTAGTTTAAATTCTAAATATGATAACAAAAGACAACTTACATAATTTTTTGATTTGCGCTGGCTTTACAAAAGAAGTGCCATCAGGCGAAATGTTTACCAATATTTTCGTGAAGCATTTTCCTGAACTTGACACTTTCTTAAAAGTTGATTTAGAAAAATCAATACTCATCTACCCCGAAGGCGAAAAAGGAATTAAAATCAATGAACGCCAAACATGCAACTTCAATTCTAATGAAAACTTTGTTGTTTTTGAATGTGTAAATAGGTTATTAGAGAAAAGATACAAACCCGAACATATAGAACTTGAACCTAAATGGAAGGTTGGTCATGGTGCAAGTGGCGGACGTGCCGACATTTTAATTTCTGATAATAACAAAAAACCTTTACTTATTATTGAATGTAAAACACAGGGACGAGAATTTGAAAAAGCATGGAAAGACACTATGTTTGATGGTGCTCAGCTATTCAGTTATGCACAACAAATAACCGAAACTGACTTTCTATGTTTATACACTTCCGATTTTCATGACAATGAAATCAAATTCACTTCCCATATAATCTCTCATAAAGACAATATTAAAATCTTAGAGGAAAACAAAAAACTGAAAGGTTTTAAAGATGGTGGTGATAATAAAAAAAGATATTTGGTTTGGAAAGAAACCTATCAACTTGAATACACAACAAAAGGAATTTTCGAATCCAATATACAGGCTTACAACATAGGCAAAGATAAATACACAATTGAAGACCTTCAACCCATTGATGCCCGTAACAAAGAAGGTAAATATCATGAATTCCGCACCATTCTTCGCAAACACAATGTTTCAGGGCGTGAAAATGCCTTTGATGTTTTGATTAATCTTTTTCTTTGTAAGATTGTTGACGAAACTCAAAACGCCCTTGACCTTAAATTCTATTGGAAAGGCATAGCTTACGATAACCATTTCGACCTGATTGACCGCTTACAAGAACTATATAAAATAGGTATGGATAAATTTCTCGATCAGGAAATTGTTTATATCAGCAACAAGCAAATTGATGATGCA
>CAIWVT010000416.1 GCA_903916135.1 uncultured bacterium | reverse complement strand
TATTTGTAGCGTGCTTTTGTAAATAACGTTCCTGCGCTTTCTGCTTGCAGGCGAATCGAAGCCGTTTCCTGCCTGCCCCGTATATGAAGTGTTGGGATCCTAAGATACCAAAGATAGATAAAAGAACTGCACTATGCTATAAACCGAATGTCCCAATTGCGTAAAGCCCGTGTTAGCTCCAGTTTTTCTATCATATATTATTTGTTTTAGGGCTTTGTATTATCAACAATTATTACGGTTTAGTTTTTTAACCAATCAAAATCGTAATACGAAATAGTCTCACCTTTAGTAATAACTGAATTTCCACATCTTATGGAAAAACCAATCACTTTCTTGTCTTTAATCAGCTCCATGTTTGTCTTCTCAGGAATAACTTCCCATTTACCTCCTGTAGTATCAATTTCAATTTTTCGCATCTCTCTTTTAGTATAAATTATAAAGTCCATATTGGCTTTCATTCCCCGAATTCCTCGTAAAACCATAGGTGGTTCTTGAAATATTATATATTCAGTGCTATCTAATTTTAAACACTCAATAACTTGAGTTATCGTTTTTCCAAGAATAATTTTTGACATTTTTTTTAATGCGCAATTTTGAGAGAAACTAATTTCTCCAAAAAAAAGTAATATGACAGTTAAGGTTATTATTTTCATAAATTTAATGCTATCTATCAGCTTCCTTCAAGTCCATTTGCAATCATTTGTAAATACTTGCAAGCCTTTTTCCATTTTCCTCTGTCTAGTGTTTTTTACAAAGATATAAAACATTTCTTATAAACTGACAATTTTTAAAGAAACCTGTTGATTGGTTGATTGGTTAATTGAGTTAATTTGTTGATTAAGTTAATTGAGTTGATTAGTTAATTGAGTTAAATAGGAGCGGTGCGAAGTTGCAAACTTTGCATAACGGGGTATTTACCGAACGTTCTACCTTTGTACGCCTCCTGTTAAACTCAAGCAACCAATTAAAATGTTGTCCAAAATATGCAACTTCGCCCTTCACTATGAGAGAAAACTTCACTTGGCATAAGGCTGATTACATTATCTAAACTTTTAAACTCATAAAGCAATAAAACTTCGTCTAAGCTTTGCATACAGATAAAATATTTATTTAAAATAATTGATTATCAATCAATAGTATATCTTTTTTTAAAAATATATATGTTGAACCTCAGGCAACCATTTCCATTTATTTGTGTTCTATATTAAAATTAATCTTAAACATTTATTTATATGAAAAAATTATTATTCACAATTGCCGCAGTGTTATTCGCTGTTGCTTTGAATGCTCAAACCTGGACGGTGTTAACCACCAATTCCACCTCCAACTTAAAAGGCATCCATTTCCCAAGCTCAACGGTAGGATATGCCGTTGGAGATAACGGAACCATACTGAAAACCACCACAAGCGGTACCACTTGGACAAGTGTAACTAGCGCCTTTCCGGGAGATTGGTTTTGGGATGTGCATTTTGTAGGCATTGATACTGGTTATGTATGTGGCGAAACCGACCCCGGCTCTAACCCGTGCGGATTAGGTATCGTGTTGAAAACAGTGAACGGAGGTGCCTCTTGGACCACATTGCTATCCGGTTTGGCATCACCCGTACGCGATTTATTTGTATTGAGTAAAGATACCGTATTTATTTGTGGTGGAGCAGAAGGGACCAATTCTCGCATAGCCAAATCCTATGATGGAGGAACCACATGGACCCAAATTGGACTCACTTACTATGATGCCATGCTAGGTGGTTTGTATTTTTTAAATGCCAATAAAGGTTTTTTAGGCATCTATGAATCAGTTTTCGGCACGTATAATCCCGGCTTGGCGACTTGGCTAAACACATTGAACGGAGGCACCAACTTCACCTCAAACGTGATTCCTTCTAGCATCAGCTACTGGAATTTCGCTTCCGATTTTCCCTCTCCTACTGTTGGCTATTTCACACGCTCCACTTATGTGGGAACCGATGCGGTTTATTTACGAAAAACTACTGATGGCGGCACCACTTGGACAGAAAGTGCGATCCCTTCTTTCGCAGGAAGTATTTATGGATTAGATTTTGTGAACCCTTCCACAGGATACATCGTGGGCGCTGCAGGCGTTATCAAAAAAACATCCGACAACGGCTCTTCGTGGACATCTCAAACCTCAAACACTACGCAAGAATTGCGCTCTGTGTGTTTCGTGACGCCCGGTTTGGGTTTTGCTGCCGGTGCTAATGGAACCATCTTAAAATATATCCTTGGGACAGATATTTCTGAATCCACGCAAATTAATGAATCCACACAGGCTTATCCCAATCCGACAGCCGCACAAATTACATTGGTGGTTAACCCCAATCTTATCGGGTCCATCTATCGCCTGACCGATGTGTTGGGAAGAGTTTTACAAACTTCGCAAATTAATGCTCAAAGTGCCGTTCTTCACTTGGAAGATTACCCGCAAGGCCTGTATTTATTACAAATTGAAGGGCAAAATCAGCAGGAAATAAAGATAGTGAAGAACTAACATTGAAATCCCTATTTCTTTGTTGGCTTGAGGCAAAAATTCGGCAGAGTTTCCAACCTCTATCGTTCATAAACTTTTAGACTCCGCCTAATTGTCTTCATGTAAGGACATGCCATGGCATGTCCCTACCGATGCCATGTCCCTATATCAACCCTTACCATATATTTCAAAAATCATTAACCTCCACAAAATAAACTCCCTTGACCTCTCGTTCGTAAACAATTTATAAAGCTATGTAGCATGATTGTTAAAAAGATTACCTTTGCAGCGAATTTATCATCCTGCTTTAGGCAGATACTATTATCAAAACGAATATGTTAAAATCTATGAACTATTTCAAATTAAGCATCCTATTGCTCTTGTTGGTCGCTTTTGCTTCCTGCAAAAATGCCAATAAGGATTTGAATGTTGCCAAAAAGAATCAGCCCGTTCCGGTTGATATCATCATTGCCGGCAATGAAGATTTCCCGTCTAATATTGAAGTCAACGGCAGTGTGTTGTCGGAGGAGATGGTGGAACTGCATCCCGAAGTGAGCGGCAGGATAACCTACCTGAACCTACCCGATGGTGCCGAAGTGAAAGCGGGCACTGTGTTGGCAAAAATCAACGATGCCGACTTGCAGGCTCAATTGCTTCAACAAAAAGTGCAATTGGATTTGGCACAGAAAACCGAACAAAGACTCAAGAAGCTTCTTGCAGTGAATGGCGTTGACCAAGCCACCTATGATGCGGCGCTGAGCCAAATGAATTTGGTGGATGCCAACATCAAAGTGTTGAATGCACAGATAGACAAAACTGTTATCAAAGCCGCTTTCGCGGGACGTTTGGGCTTGCGCTTGGTGAGCGAAGGTGCTTATGTAAGCCCTTCCACTTTGGTAGGCACTTTGCAGCAAACCGATAAAATAAAGATAGATTTCACCGTGCCGGAATCTTACGAAAACCTCATCAGCATAGGGAAAATCATCAAGATTCAAACGGCTTCATCTGAGGAAAGTTTGTCGGCAAGCATCAGTGCCATAGAGCCGCAAATCAACACAGCAACGCGCAACATCAAAGTGAGAGCCAAATTGGAAAGCGGTAAGTTAATCCCCGGTGCTTTTGTGAAAGTGATGCTTGACGATAAAATGAAAGGCATTGTGGTGCCCACCAATGTTATCATTCCCGATGCGTTTTCCAATCAGGTGGTGTTGATAAAGAAAGGCAAAGTTCAGTTCAAGAATGTGGAAACAGGCATACGAACCGCTAGCATTGTTGAAATAACAAAAGGCGTGGAGATAGGCGACAGTGTAGTAGTGAGCGGGGTGTTGTTTGTCCGTCCTAATTCGCAAGTGAAGATAAAAGCGGTGAAGAAAATTGATACGTTTATGAATCCCAAGTAGGAAGTACTTAAAGTGCCTAAAGTACTTGAAGTATTTAAAGTACTTTGAGACCAAAGATAGAAAATTAAAATTGATATATAATGAATCAAAATGAAAATAGCCGATAAAACAACTCTTAAACTTACAGACTTAAAATTAACTTTAAGTACTTTAGGCACTCGAAGTACTTTAGGCACTATTAAGAATAACCAGAACTAAAAAGTAATCCCGCCCATGAACATTTCCGAATTTTCTATCAGGAAGCCGGTTTTTGCCACCGTACTGAACTTGTTTATCATATTATTTGGTGTGATAGGCTATAGTTTCCTTGGTGTGAGAGAATATCCTGCCATTGACCCGCCCATGATAACGGTGAGCACCAATTATACAGGTGCCAATGCCGATATAATCGAAAGCCAAATCACCGAACCCCTCGAAAAATCTATTAACGGCATCCCGGGCATACGCACCATTTCTTCCACGAGTTCTATTGGCAGAAGCAACATCAATGTGGAGTTTAATATTGATGCCGACCTCGAATCTGCTGCCAACGATGTGCGCGACAAGGTGAGTCAAGCACTGCGCAACCTGCCTATGGATATTGATGCACCTCCGGTTGTTACCAAATCGGATGCTAACAGCGATTTCATTATATTATTAGCCGTGCAAAGCCCCAGCAAAGGTTTGTTGGAGTTGAGCGATTATGCCGAGAATGTATTGTTGAATAAATTCCAAACCATTCCTGAAGTAAGTGCGGTGAATATCGTTGGGCAGAAACGTCCCGCCATGCGGCTGTGGATTGATCCCGACAAAATGAATGCGTTCAACATTGCATTCAACGATATCACCACCGTATTGAACAAAGAAAACGTGGAGATTCCTTCTGGGAAATTATATGGCAACAAAACCGAAATGACCATACGGGCTTTAGGCAGACTCTCCACCGAAAAAGATTTTCGCGATTTGATTATCCGCGAAGACGAAAACGGCATTGTCCGCCTTGGCGATGTGGCACGCGTAGAATTAGGTCCCGAACAATACGAACAAAGCTGGCGTTTGAATGGATTGAGCAGCGTTGGTTTGACCATAGTGCCTCAACCCGGAGCTAATTACATTGATATTTCGGATGAATTCAACAAACGATTGGAAGAGATTAAGAAATCGCAGAAAGGCGACATCAGTTTCACCACCTTGATTGATAACACGCGCACGGTGCGCCGCTCGCTCACCGAAGTGAAAGAAACATTGTTCATCGCCATACTGTTGGTTATCCTGGTCATCTTTTTCTTTTTCCGCAACTGGCTCATCGCCATCCGCCCTTTGATAGATATACCCATATCTCTGATGTCCACTTTCTTCATCATGTATCTGGCGGGATTCTCCATAAACATCTTAACTTTATTGGCAATCATACTTGCCACCGGATTGGTGGTGGACGATGGCATCGTGGTTACAGAGAACATCTTCCGAAAGATAGAGAAAGGCATCCCCATCCGTTTGGCAGCCATAGAAGGAAGCAAGGAAATGTTTTTTGTGGTGATTGCCACCTCCATCACCTTAGCTATCGTGTTCTTGCCGGTCTTGTTTCTGCAAGGCTTTGTGGGAAGTTTGTTCAGAGAATTTGGAGTGGTGCTGGCGGGAGCCGTATTGGTTTCTGCTGTGGTCTCGCTTACGATTACTCCCGTTTTAAATGTGTATCTCAATAAAACAAGTGCACAACACACGCGCTTCTACAACCGAACCGAACCTTTTTTTAGTGGGATGGAAAACTCGTATAAAAAGCTTTTGCAACGCTTTGTCAATCGCAGGTGGATTGCATGGATTATTGTTGTTTCCTGCTTAATAATGGCTTATTTTATAGGCACAAACATCCAAAGTGAAATTGCTCCACTTGAAGATAAAAGTAATATTCGCCTCCAAATGTTAGGACCTGAAGGTGCCAGCTATGGATATATGATGACAGAGGGCGATAAGATTGGCAACTTCTTAATTGATTCTGTTTCGGAACGCGATTTTTCATTTATCTCCATTCCCGGATACAGCAGTTCGGGACTGAACAGCGGCATGGGCAGAATTGGTTTGGTGCCTGTTGCCGACAGGAAAAAGAGTCAAACCCAAGTGGTGAAAGAGTTAACGAAGAAACTTACCCGCTTCAACAATGTGCGTGTTTTTCCTATTGAAGAACAAACCATATCGGTAGGCTTAGGCTCAAGAGGTTCTATGCCCGTGCAGTTTGTGGTGCAAAATATTGATTTCGACAAACTCAAAGGCATCATTCCAAAGTTTTTGGAAGCTGCCAAAGACGACAAAACCTTTTCCAATGTGGATGTCAACCTCAAATTCAACAAACCCGAAGTGGATGTCCTTATTGACCGCATCAAAGCCCGCGAGTTTGGATTGACCATTTCCGACATAGCCGATGTGATTCAAAGTGCCTTCAGCGGACGACGCCTCGCCTATTTCATCATGAATGGAAAACAATATCAGGTGATCAGTCAGGTGGCATTGAAAGACCGTCAGGAGCCTGTGGACATCACCAACCTTTTTGTGCGGAACAACAAAGGCGAAAGCATTTCTTTGGCATCGGTAACCAATCTTGTGTCGAATGCCAATCCCCCATCTTTGTTTCATTTCAATCGCTACAAAGCTGCCACCATTTCTGCCTCATTAGCCGAAGGCAAAACCATAGGCGACGGAGTGAAAGCCATGCAGGCAATTGCTGATAAACTCTTGGACGAAAGTTTCCAAACCTCATTGAGCGGACCTTCGCGCGATTATTCCGAAAGTTCATCCAACACCGCCTTCGCGTTTCTGTTGGCTTTGGTGCTTATCTACTTAGTGTTGGCGGCGCAGTTCGAGAGTTTCAAAGACCCCATCACCATCATGATTACCGTCCCATTGGCTATAGCAGGAGCATTCCTCAGTTTATGGCTATTTGGTCAAACTTTGAACATCTTTTCCGAAATCGGTATGATTATGCTCATCGGTTTGGTTACCAAAAACGGGATTCTTATTGTTGAATTCGCAAATAAGAAACGCGAACAAGGCATGCCGAAACATCAAGCGGCAGTGGAAGCCGCTGTGCAACGCTTGCGCCCCATTTTGATGACGAGTTTGGCTACATCCTTGGGTGCATTGCCCATTGCGTTGAGCTTAGGAGCGGCAGCCACAAGTCGTATCCCATTAGGCATCGTGGTAGTAGGCGGATTGTTATTCTCCTTGATACTAACCCTATTTGTTATTCCTGCCGTATATACCTTCATTTCGGGCAAACGCGAAGTGAAAATCAACGAATCAAGCATCGTAAATTCAGAATTAAATCCGGAAGTGAAATGAAACGATATTTTTTAGCCCTCGCTTTATGGTTCCCCTTGCTCGTGCAGGCACAAACGCAACTCACCTTGCAAAACGCTATTGACACCGCCTTGATGAACAATTTGGACATCCAAATTTCCCAAAACAATGTGCAGATTGCTAAAACCTACAACAACTACGGCTACGCAGGCGGATTGCCCTACATCAATGCCACTGCCGGCGACAACATCGGGATGAACGCCATCAACCAAAAATATAACAACAACACCGAAACCAACGAAACGGGCATCGTGGGCAACGCCCTCAACGCAGGCATTTCGGCAAACATCGTACTGTTTAACGGCTTCAAGGTGATGGCGACTAAAAAACGCCTCAGCCTCTTGCAACAGCAAAGCCGTACCGAACTCAACGCACAGGTGCAAGACATCATCGCTTCGGTCATGCTGAGCTATTATGACATCATCCGCCAACAAAGCTATCTAAACATCATGCAAAGTTTAGTGGACGTATCCCAAAAGAAACTCGACATCCTGAACACAAAAAACACCGTCGGCATGGCGAATGGCGTTGACATGATGCAAGCCCAAAGCGACCTCAACACCGCCCAACAAAACCTCAACTCTCAACAATTAGCCATCCAACAAGCCAAGGCAAACCTGATGCTGATACTGAATTCTCATGCCAAAACCAATTTCAACATTCGCGATAGCATCATCATAGATAAAACCCTTCGCTTAGATTCCATCAATGCCTATCTGAAAAGCAACCCCTATCTGCTCTCTGCCGAACAACAAATCCACATCAACGAGCAAAGCCTGCGCGAAACCAACGCCCAACGCTATCCCTCGCTGCGCCTCAACGCTGCCTACAATTTCGGCAGGGCAGACTACAATGGCGGCTACACCCTCCTGAACCAAAACTACGGTCCCACGGCAGGCATGACTCTCCAAGTGCCCATCTTCAACAGCAATGTGTATCGCACCCAAAAGATAGTGGCAAAGCTCAGCATCAACAATGCCACACTTGCCCGCCAAAACCTCTACAACACCTTAGCCACAGCCGTTGCCAACAAATTCAACGCCTACACCACCACCCTATCGCAGATAGAATCCCAACAAACCAACTTCCAACTCGCCAAGCAATTGGTGGATTTGGTCTTGCAGAACTATCAACAGGGGCAAGCCACCATCCTCCAATTGAAAGCCGCCCAAGCCAGCTACGAAACCGCCGCCTATCAGCTCATCAACTTTCAGTATGCTGCCAAAAGCGCCGAAATCGAGTTGAAACAGATGATGTATCAGTTGGGGAAGTGAGAAGTGCCTAAGGTACTTGGAGTATTTAAAGTGCAAGTGCCTGAAGGTTTTCATTTTTAGTTTTTCATTTTTCATTAATTATGGCGCCCCCTGCGGGTCGGGCTTTCCGCTGCAAGTCCTCAGTCAGCTCCGCTACGCTTTGCTGCCTTGCGGGCTTTTCGCTACAATCCCTGGCGCGCGTGCCAACGGGCAGTCTTCTGGATTTATAATCAACATTTCCACTCTTCCTCCCCATCATTCAAATGCCTGTAGGGGCAGAAAACCTTCTGCCCATTTAAAATTGCCTGTCCTTTTCATAATTTTCCGTCCCTACATCATATTAATCCAAATCATGTTGCCAACATGCCGAATCAGTATCAAATCTTGAACAACAAAGATTTTCTTCGCATCAAGCCTTCCGCAGAGCCCAAAAAACCATCCGCCGACCGCCAAAAGCCTTTAGCAAGCATCAACAATCCATTTTTATACAAAAAAATCCATTCAGCTAACATCGTCAATACCTCCGCAAACCCTTATCGGCACTACGCAACCAAGAAAAACCCTTACGAAAACTCCGCCAATCCTTTCGCAAAGCCCAAAATCTTCTCCGCAAAGTCCAAAAACTTCTTAGCAAGCAAAAAAGTGCCCTGCTGGACCTTGCGGACGCCCTGTTGGAGCTTGCGGACGCCCTGCTGGAAGTTGCGGATGCCCTGTTGGAGGTTGCGGACACCCTGGCGGAGCTTGCGGACACCCTGTTGGAGCTTGCGGATGCCCTGCCGGAAGTTGCGGATGCCCTGCTGAAGTTTGCGGATGCCCTGCCGGAGATTGCGGATGCCTTGCCGGAGCTTGCTAACGCCCTGCTGAAGTTTGCTAACACCTTTTTGGATGTATTT
>CAIWVT010000415.1 GCA_903916135.1 uncultured bacterium | reverse complement strand
CTAATATACAAATCACGTTCTTCCGCAGACAAAAATCCATACAAGGTGACACCCACGGGCGTTGCCGCTTCGCTTTTGATAGCCATATACGTAAGCAAACGGCACACAGTTCCCAATTCGCCTAACTTGGAATAGGTGTTGAGGGAGATATGCATAAAATAGCCTATGCCACCGGTTTCGACGATGGCATAGGCAGGATTTTTCTCTATTAATTTACCTTCTATAAAATAAATCATGCTACAATTACAAAAAGGGACAACTTAAGAAACTTGTTGAATTGCCCACTCAATTGCATCTTGTAACATCACTTGTGGCGGTTGTTTTATGAAATCTTTGTCCACAAGTGTTTGTGTCATGGCGCGTGCTGCGCTGATATCTTTCTCTGCTTTCGCAAAAGCTTCTTCGCGGGTGATGTGGATGCGTGCCACACCATCTTTGATGGCTTGCATTGCCACGTCGGCAGCTTCCTGAGGAAACACCGATGCTTCGTTCATGTTGGGAACAATATTTTCGGTATCTATGCCTCTGCGTTCGGCGTAATCTGCCAAGGAATGTGCAGCGGCTATCGCCATATTGTCAGTGATTTTTTTGGCACGAACCATCAAAGCACCTTTCAGGATGCCCGGAAAGCCGATAGAGTTGTTCACCTGATTGGGGAAATCGCCGCGACCGGTGGCAACGATGAACGCACCTGCTTCTTTGGCAGCATAAGGATATATTTCGGGAACAGGATTGGCACAAGCAAACACAATAGATTTTTCAGCCATGCTGCGAACCCATTCTTGTTTCACGGTTTCGGGTCCCGGGGTGGATAAGGATATCAACACATCGGCACCTTTTATCGCTTCCTCTATGGTTTGTATTTTATTAGGATTTGTGGATTCGCACAATTCCCATTTACGATAGAAACGAGCATCTGCTTTGATGTCGGCACGGTCGCTGTGTAAGGAACCTTTGGTGTCGAACATTACGATTTTCTTTGGGTCGCCACCATCGGTGATGATTAAACGAGCAATGGTAGTGTTGGAAGCACCTGCTCCAAACAACACGATCTTTACATCCGAAATCTTTTTCCCAGCTAATTTCAGTGCATTGATTAATCCTGCCAAAGTAACACATGCGGTGCCCTGTGCATCATCGTGCCAAACTGGAATATCACATTCTTCGCGCAGCACATCCAATACTTTGAAACAATTGGGTTGAGAAATATCTTCTAAATTGATGGCACCAAAACTATGTTGAGCCATTTTTACAAATTGTATGATTTTATCGGGGTCGTGTTCGCCTTTTTCGTTTTTGCTATCTATGCACAAAGCCACGGCATCAATGCCTCCAAGGTATTTCATCAGAAATGCTTTGCCTTCCATAACACCCAAACCGCCCGAAGGACCACAATCGCCATCACCCAAAACGCGGGTAGAATCGCTTACAACAGCAACAAAATTTCCACGATTGCTCAAAACAAAAGAAGTATCCACGTCATCGCGAATGGTGGTTGATACTTTCGACACACCGGGTGTGTACCATACATTAAACCAATTGAAACCAATGACGGGTGCTTTCGGAATGGTTTGAATTTTTCCTTCATAAAAGCGGTGAGCATTCTCAGATAGCTTTTTTAGGAATAAGGTTTTTGCTTTTGCAATTTGCTCCGGAGTGAAGGTTTCGGGAAATGCTTTGTTTAGATTCTCAAGGTTTGATTGAATTTTTTCCATGAATTTTGGTTTTTAAATGAAACAATAAATTTGACCGCGTAAAATTACATTTTTTTGGTAAATGCAAACGGATTTATTTTTATTTTCTTATATATTGTGTGAAAATATATAAAAAATTTAAGTGACTAAAGTGAATTAAAGTGTCTAAAGTTGCGCGATTGACAAAACGGTTTTTACCACCAAGACTCCCGACCTGCGGTACGGGACAGGGCGAAGACACTAAGCCCGCCTTACATTCGGGCAGGAAACACAAAGTTCGAAAAAGTTTTTTATCAAATTATAGTGCCTTTATGCAGCCTTGTGCCTTCATGGCATTTCTTTTATCTCAATCTTTTCGGAAGTGCAAAACCGAATAAGAGGGGCGACATTAATGAATTATTTCCTTAAGTTTGTTACCTGCTTTGCCCAACTGACTAAGATGCATGAACCAAAGAACCACTCCACCAACTCCAACGGTTAATCCTGCATAAGAAAAAACTCTGCCTCCATTGCCAATGCTATATAAATAGTTGCCGGCATACAGAAGAAAACCGCTGAGGACGCTACAAGCAATAAATCCCCCAACATCATTCGTAGCCCGCTTTAAATGAATACCTGCTTTGCTAATGGTTCTTTTCTGAATGTCTAAATCCATTCGGAGCAATTCGATTTCGCGGGTAAGTTGGTCATAACTTTTCTGCGATATCATGTTTTCGGGCTGAGAAACTATGGCAGTGGAAGCCGTGGCAGGATTGGTTTTTGCTCCAGGGAAAAGTTTTCCGCTAAGGATAAACGATGTTATTTGTGAAAGCGACATACTTTTGCTTGAGGAATCTGCCGCTTTGCTGAAATAATAATATAAGGTAGATTCGTCAATTTTTTGTATGGTGCATTTAAGCGTGTCGCCCTCCGCAAGGATAATGCGGTCGGGATTCGACTGCGAGTTTGCCATTAGCGGTAGCAAAAAGAAAACAAGAATAAGTTTTTTCATAATGATATTTTTTTTAGTGTTTAAAATTTTTCAGATACGTTTCCCAATACTAAATTACTTGACTAGGACAAGCTGTTTGGTTTGAGAGTGCGAAATTACAGACTTTATCAATAGGAATCAGATTTTTATTTTAATTTTTGTTAAAAGTAATGAATCGGAGCCTTGCTTCTTTTTATGTTATATTGACTCAGATGAACAGTGGGGAATTGCCTATTAGTCCCTTACACAACGAACAGATAAACCATTTGGCTTATAGTAGCTACTCCTGTAAACATTGCTGTCAGCGCAGCACGTTGACCGAGTCCATGCACCGTCTGTGGAGGTAATCTCTGTAGTACTCCACCACATGCCGTTGACACCCATATCGGTGTATCCGCCAGCACTGCCTTCACGATAGCCACTTGGAAGAGCTGTAAAACCGGTTTTGTTGGTCGCTGCTGTATTAGGACTTTGCCACAGAGTTGTGCAATTCTTTTTTAATTTACCACCAGAACCTGTTTCGCCTAACAAGTAGTTTGTTAAAGTGGTCCATTCGGCATCAGTAGGCACATGCCAACCATTTGGAGCCAGGATAGCAGTATTTACTGCATACCAATTGTAGAGTTTGCCATAGGTATTGCTGTTGCTTAGTGTGTTGTAATAGTTACAACATGCCCCATATAACAGATTGATCCATGAAATGCCATCAGGAACGTTGGGAATAATATCACCATTGTTGTACTTGGAAGTTTTAAGATTTTCTGCCATCCAGATTTGAGCGCCTATTTGCACCACAGCATAGTGATTGCTATCGGCATCAGTGCAGGGGATAAAATTGAAAGTAACGGTTTGTGTTAGATTGGGCACGAGCATAAACACCGTGCGATAATTACCCGATTTGCCTGTCAACTTCAAGCGGTCGCCGGTGGTATATTGCATATCAATAAGCGATTTATTGCTTCTCAAATTCAGCATCTTTCCCGTATTTGAATTATCCATGTTTGCAGCAGTTTCAATATGCTTTAAGTGCGCAATTCCTTTTGATGCTCCGCTGCTCATTATTTTTGAAGAATAAGTGTAGCTGTCGGACTCAATTCTTAGAAAGTAAACACCGGAATTCATACCGCTTAAACTGAAAGCATGATTTCCTTTTTTCAAATAGTTCTGTTGTTGCAACATTATTTTCCCATTTATGTCGAATAATTCGATCATGGTGTTGCCTTCAGCAGTGGCATAAAAATCAACTGTACACTTTTCTGTCATTGGATTTGGGAATATATGCAAGGCATTATCTGTCGTTGCAATCAATTCATTTATGCCTACCCATGTCGCAGTAAGATGCAAAATATTGCTTCCGCTCATGTTTACACTTGTGCATTGGGTGATGTTTTCAACTTTAACGGAATCCACGCTTGTGCTTGCTCCCGTTGCTGCGAAACTGATTTGATAATCCTGTGCTTGAGTTCTTGCTATCGCAAAAATCATCAAACATACTAAGGTAATTTTTTTCATGGTTCAATTCATTTGATTTATAAATATAATAGTAGAATGGGCAAATTATCAATTAATTCTTCAAACAACGTACTGAAAAACCCGATGCTTTATAGTTGAGGTCTTTATGCTGAATGCTATCAAGGCAGTACATGAATTGACCCCAAACATGGTTTATATCAGACTCTGTGGAAGTCCAAAAGTATCCGATGCTTCCCATGCTGAAAAACACTCCATCGTTGGGACGATAGCCACCCGGAAGTGCAGAAAAGCCGCTTTCGTTGGTGGCTCCTGTATTTGGACTTTGCCATAGCGTTGTGCAATTCATTTTCAATTTACCGCCTGCAATGGTGTCGCCTAACAAAAAGCTTGACAAGGCTGTCCATTCGGCATCAGTAGATACATGCCAGCCGATTGGAGCTAAATTAGCTGTATTTATTGCAAACCAATTGTAGAGTCTGCCATACGTAAGGCTATTGCCGGGTGTATTATTATAATCGCAATAAGCTCCTGTTAGAGCATTCCATGCTACTGGGTCTGTAATGTTGGGAATGGAATTGCCATTATTATACTTGGTAGTTTTTAGATTTTCTGCCATCCAGATTTGTGTGCCTATTTGCACCACAGCATAGTGATTGCTATCGGCATCGGCACACGGAATAAAATTGAAAGTAACGGTTTGTGTTTGATTGGGCACGAGCATAAACACCGTGCGATATTTACCCGATTTGCCTGTCAACTTCAATCGGTCGCCGGTGGTGTATTGCATATTTATTAGCGATTTATTGCTTTTGAGATTCATCATCTTTCCTGTAGTTGAATTATCAATATTTGGAGCTGTATCTATATGCTTTAAGTGCGCAACTCCTTTTGATGCACAACTACTCATAATTTTTGAAGTATAAGTGTAGTTATCGGATTCAATTTTTAGAAAATAAACACCGGAATTCACACCGCTTAAGCTGTAGGCATGATGTCCTTTTTTAAAATAGTGCTGTTGCTGTAAAATTATTTTTCCATTTATGTCGAATAATTCGAGCATAGTGTTGCCTTCCTCAGAGGCATAAAAGTCAAATGTACACGTTTCTGTCATTGGATTCGGAAATATCTGCAATGCATTATCTGTTGTAACATTCAATTCATTTATGCCTACAAATTGTGTGAGATGCAAAATATTGCTTCCGCTCATGTTTAAACTTGTGCATTGGGTGATGTTTTCAACTTTAACAGAATCCACACTTGCGCTTGCTCCTGTTGCTGCGAAACTGATTTGATAATCCTGTGCTTGAGTCTTTGCTATCGCAAAAATCATCAAAAATAATAAAGTAATTTTTTTCATGGTTCAATTCATTTGGTTTATAAATAAAAATAGTAGCATAGACCAATTGCCAATTAGCCCCTAACACAACGCACAGAAAAACCTTGACTCTTACTGTAGTTACCAGGGTTTACATAGATGGTTTGATAGTACATAATCCTGCTCCATGCATTATTTGTACTGAACTCTGTAGAACTCCACCAGTAGCCGTAGAGTCCAACGTTGTTGAACGACCCATCGCTGTAACGATAGCCACTCGGAAGTGCCGTAAAGCCGCTTTCGTTGGTGGCTCCTGAATTTGGACTTTGCCATAGCGTTGTACAATTCATTTTCAATTTGCCACCTGCAATGGCATCGCCTAATAAAGAGCTTGTCAAAGTAGTCCATTCGGCATCAGTAGGCACATGCCAGCCGATGGGAGCTAAGATAGCTGTATTTACTGCATACCAATTGTAGAGCCTGCCATACGTAAGGCTATTGCCGGGGGTATTATCATAATCGCAATAAGCCCCTGATATGAGAGAACCCCATGCCAATGGGTCGGTAATATTGGATATCGGGTTGCCATTATTATATTTGGTGGTTTTAAGATTTTCTGCCATCCAGATTTGTGTGCCTATTTGCACCACAGCATAGTGGTTGCTATCAGCATCAGCACACGGAATAAAATTGAATGTAACGCTTTGTGTTTGATTGGGCACGAGCATAAACACCGTGCGATATTTACCCGATTTGCCTGTCAACTTCAATCGGTCACCGGTGTTGTATTGCATATCTATTAGCGATTTACTGCTTTTCAAATTCAGCATCTTTCCCGTAGTTGAATTATCAATGTTTGCTTCTGTTTCAATATGCTTTAAGTGCGCAACTCCTTTTGATACACAACTACTCATAATTTTTGAAGTATAAGTGTAGTTGTCGGACTCAATTTTTAGAAAATAAACACCGGAATTCACTCCGCTTAAACTGAAAGCATGATGTCCTTTTTTCAAATAGTGCTGCTGCTGTAACATTATTTTTCCATTTATGTCGAATAATTCGAGCATGGTGTTGCCTTCCTCAGAGGCATAAAAATCAAGTGTACACATTTCTGTCATCGGATTTGGAACTATCTGCAAGGCATCATCTGTAGTAACATTCAATTCATTGATGCCTACAAATTGCGTAAGATGCAAAATATTGCTTCCGCTCATGTTTAAACTTGTGCATTGGGTGATGTTTTCCACTTTAACAGAATCCACGCTTGCGCTTGCTCCTGTTGCTGCGAAACTGATTTGATAATCCTGAGCTTGAGTTCTTGCTATCGCAAAAATCATCAAACATAAAAATGTAATTTTTTTCATGGTTTAAATTTTTAACGGTTAAAACATCTAACTTTTTTATTATGCTTCGTTTTTTAAAGTGGTTTCTGACCTCCACTTTTATTTATTTCTCGGACCAAAAACTAAATTTCTTGAGAGGGGCAATCTTTTTGAATTTAAGAGTGCGAAGGTACAAAATTTTTTGATAGGAATAAACTTTTTTATAGCTTTTTATATCAATAAATTTAATCCGACCTCTTTTTTATCGTCTATAAACTCAGATGAACAGGAGCTGTTTTTTCTGAAAAGCCCGCCAATATTGGTCGGGATGGCTTTGTCAAAAATAAAAACCATTCCTAAAAGTTTCGGAAGCCTTTGTCAAAAACAATCAACCCCTTCCGAAAGGTTTCGGAAGCCATTGACAAAAACAATCAACCCCTTCCGAAAGGTTTCGGATGCCATTGACTAAAACGATCAACCCCTTCCGAAAGGTTTCGGAAGCCATTGACAAAAACGATCAACCCCTTCCGAAAGGTTTCGGATGCCATTGACAAAAACGATCAAACTTTTTCGAACTTTTTTAAGCGTCATGAATATTGATTTTGTTGCCTATATAAAATAGGTATAAAGGAAATAGGAAAAAAGTAGAATTTCTATGAACGAATCTCTCTGTGCGTCTCCTAAACTCCTTGTGTCTCGGTGTAAAATTCCCCTCTCAATAAGATTCACAGAACAAACGAACTCCAAACTCCAAACTATGTGCCCTCAAAAAACTCCTACAAATTCCTATGTGTCTATGTGCCTATGTGGTAATATTGTCCTCGTCCCGAACTCAGAACTTAGCCACCAACTTAATATTAAACAAGCGATTCGTCAACTCATTCGGCACCGCATATTGCCTGTTGTTCACATCTTTTATCCAGAGATATGAAATCGTGTTCAGGCGCCCGAACAGGTTAAACACCTCGCCCGAAATCCACAAGGATTTGATAAAATGGAAAGGATTCTTCTTGGATAAGATAGAGCTTTCGTCAATAATAGATTTCGAGAAACCTATATCCACCCTGAAATAGGAAGGCATCCGCAGCGTATCTAAATAGCGTTTATGTTCGGGCGGACCGAAAGGCAGCGGACTTGAATACACCAAATTCAAATGGATTTTGAAGGTGGGCCAACGGGGGAAATGGTCTTGGAAAAACACATTCACATTCAGCAATTGGTCGGTAGGGCGGGGCACATAGCCTGTTTCGTGGCGCACACTGTCGGCTATCACAGCATTTTGGGTATAGCCGGCTTGTATCAAATTCCCGTTCTTATCATAATAGCTCATGTACGATTCCCCTTCAATCTTCTCGCGTGTCTGCATCAACGAAATTCCCAACC
Organism: uncultured bacterium; assembly: GCA_903916135.1. Taxonomy (GTDB): domain Bacteria; phylum Bacteroidota; class Bacteroidia; order Bacteroidales; family CAIWKO01; genus CAIWKO01. The sequence continues at coordinate 3,034 of CAIWVT010000415.1, read as the reverse complement.
ACGACTCATCGCCTTTCACAAACTCCCCATTGATTTTCATATCCAAGCCTGCGGCATATCCTTTGCCGTTGTTATTCGCAAAATATTGAATTTTCACGTTATCTATTTCGTAGGGATTCAGATGGTCGAGTATTTTATAATATGCTTCCGCAACAAACTTAAACGGACGGTTCCACAGTTTGAAATTCCAATCCGAACCCACCAAAAAATGTATGGATTGCTGAGCTTTCACATTGGTATTAATCACCCCATCAAAACCCTTCATCTCCTTATAGAATGGCGGCTGATAATACATCCCGCTCGAAAATCGGAACACAATATCGCGTTTCCAATGCGGTTTATACGAAAGCGTCAAACGTGGACTTACGCATAATTCATTATTCAAATCCCAATAAGTAGCTCTTGCGCCAACAGTGAGGGCGAGTTCGGCACTATCAATATCAAAGGTCCAAGTGTTTTGCAGAAAAGCGTTGATGCGATTGCTTTGCACATAGTTCTTGCGTTTAACCACATCTTGCAAAAGAATCGGATTTTCGCCTTGCAATCCCGGATTGGTGTAGCCAACAGAATCCTGCTGATGCGGAATGGTGAAGCCTGATGAATCTATCATCTCCCATTCTTTCAAATTATCTTCAATGATTTCGTGTTGATATTTCAATCCAAATTGCAGATAGCTTCTCTTTTTGGTATATCCGCCTTTCAATTCCGTACTCATCACCGTGGCATACAACTCATCGCGCGCATGTTGAAAATGGGTGCCAACGCCTAAAATCTCTTTCATATCGCCAAAATCTGCCTTGCCGAAGTCGGCTTCCAAGCGTCCGATTAAATACTGCCCATTGATATCATAGCGTTGCGTTTCGTGGGTTTGATATCCTGAACTGATCCATTTCACAAACAAATTATCCGTCGGCTTATACGTAAAGGTAAGCGCACCCAAATAAGTGTTGATTTTGTCCAACTCTTCTCCTTCGAAGAATATCTTCAAGGCGTAGGATTCTTGCACGGTGCCAAACTGCGTTTCTCGCGATTCGGGAATCACCAAATATTTGTTACGGGAATAATTTCCCAAGAAACTCACCTCAAGTTTTTTGCTTATCTGATAGGTGGTATATAACTGCACATCGGTAAAAGAGGGTTTGTATTGACCTTTTGTTTGCAAAGCGTTCAGCACATATTGATTTGATTTCTGACGGATACCAAACAAGAAGGTGAACTTTTCATTCTTCGAAGCTGCTTCCAAATGCGCCGAAGCTCCCAGCAAACTCAGCATTACCGAACCTGCCAACTTTTTAGGTTTTTTATATTGAATATCCAAAACGGACGACATCTTGTCGCCATATTTCGCATCAAATCCACCTGAAGAAAACAAAACGCCGGAGGTTAAATCCGAATTAGCGAAACTCAAACCTTCCTGCTGTCCCGAACGTTGCAACAAGGGGCGATATATCTCCACATCGTTCACATATACCAAGTTCTCATCAAAATTGCCACCTCTAACGCTATATTGAGAACTAAGCTCATTGTTGGAATAGACCCCCAAACTCGTTTTCTTCACCAACTCTTCAATACCACTTCCTGATGTGGATGGAATAAAATCTGCTTGTTTGATATCAATGCGGGTGATAACGGCTCGTTCGTCTTTCGCAATAAATTCAAATGTAGGAATAGTAGTCGAAATAGAAACTATTATTTGATTCATTTGTTTCTTTTCGCCGGGCGTTAATATAATAGTATGTGTAACTTTTTGATAACCGATAAACGAAAATCCTACAATGATATCTTGATTAGCAGGAACTGTAAGTTGATAGTTTCCGTTCTTGTCCGTAGTCGTACCTACCGTTGTTCCTTGAATTGTTACATTCACGTATTCCAATGCTGCGAGTTTCTCGTTGGTAACATGCCCGTAAATGCTTGCTTTTTCCTGCGAAAATGCTTGGAATCCCAAAATAAGAAATAGTATGCAGAAGAGGTGTTTTTTCATAGGATTGCTTATTCCTCTTGCTTTTTATTCTTAAACTTGCCGTCTTTCCATGCTTTGATAAACTGTGCCCAAGCCACCGGACTTAATAGATTGTTGACCGGATATTGTCCTGCGGTATATAATTGATTTATGTGATTGCCGATGGCATTCCTAAAATTCATTGAGGCATCCATGCCGCCAACATCCAATCGGATACGTTTCTTAATTTCTGCGATATTTTTATCGGCACGTGCCAATTCATCATCTTTTATCTGTAGGTCAACAAAGGCTTGCTTAAACTGTTCGTAGGTGGGCCATGGGTATATCACGGTTTCATTCATGATAAGTGTATCGGCGCTCATTACCTGAATCAATGAATACCGGCTCGACCTAATGGTGTCGGGAATTCGATAATAGGTGGTTTTGCATCCCAAAGCATTAAAAACGACGACATCGTTCTTGTGTGCCACAAACGAAAAGAAGCCATACAAATCTGTGATGGTTCCACGCCAGGAATCTTTAATGAAAATATTTACGAATGGAATAGGTTTTAAGCTGTCGGCAGAAACAACCACACCCGAAAACTGAATCAGGGTAGAATCAGAAAGCTGAGCTGAAGCCTTTAAGGAAAAAAGACACAGAATGAATATGAATATCTGGATAGGAATTAAAAAAAGCTTTTTGCGCATTTTAAGGTATTTGTTCAGCAAAAATCCGAATAATAAATTTATAGTAAAGGTTATTTTTAGAAAAATAAACGCCTTATGTAGAAAATTATTTTAATTCCGACAGAAATAAAATAAAAATGCTGCTACACCATGTGTAACAGCATGAATAATTTTATAACAAAACTTTTATTTCGTTAGGAAGCCTTTTGCGCGGGCTTTTTTCATAGTTGCACTAATACCATTTTTATCTATGGTACGTAGAGCCGCAACACAAACTTTCAGGGTAATCCATTTGTTTTCTTCGGGTATGAAGAATCTTTTTGTTTGCAGATTCGGAACAAAAGTCCGTTTTGTTTTGATGTTTGAGTGCGACACGTTGTTTCCAACCATCACTTTTTTTCCT
>CAIWVT010000414.1 GCA_903916135.1 uncultured bacterium | reverse complement strand
TGTTTTCAAACAAATAAAAAAAGAAAAAGAAGAAGTTACCATAAAAGAACTCGAAAAAGCTAAAGAAGTTTTAATTTCAGAATCAAAAAGAATTTTTTCTGATGTACAAAGAGAATGGCAAACATTGGTTGTTGAGCATCAGAGAGAGCAATTGCAGTGCTACATTCAATATTTAGAAACTCAAATAAAAGAATATATTTCACGCAAAGTGAATGAAAATAACAATCGAAAAATGCTCCTTGCAAAACAAATTGAAGGTATTGAAAACAAAGAGAAAAAACTTACTCAAACTATAACTTGGAATGATGAGTTTTTAAAAACCATCCTGCAATATAAAAAAGAAATTTCACTGCAGTTACTAAATACTTACGAAATTGCTAATTTAACAAAAAGCTAAATATGAAAGTAGGAATAGATCTTGGAACTACATTTTCACTTATCACGCAAATGGGATATGGAGGTGGAGTTATATTTATACCGGATATTACCTATAGACAAAATCTCTTCACACCTTCTCTCGTCAACTTTAATGATGAAATTGCTCTTGTTGGACTTTTAGCAGAGAATTATCTTGAGCATCATCCCGATAAATCTGCAATTAGATTTTTTAAAAGGAATTTTGGTGAGACCAAACCATTGTTTTTCGATCACAAAGGAACCCCCTGGTATCCTGAAACAATTGGAGCATTGGTTTTAAAAAAATTAAAATATGATGCTGAAGGTTTTGCCTCTGAATTGCTTGATGGAGCTGTTATAACAATTCCTGCTCATTTTTCCGACCCACAGCGCAAATCGGTTATGAATGCTGCATTTATGGCAGATATTCCTGTTTTAGGTCTTATTGAAGAACCTGTAGCTGCAGCCCTTCACTACGGTATAAGTGAAAATACTCTGAATAAACTCATACTTGTTTATGATTTTGGGGGAGGAACATTTGATGTAACTCTTTTAAGCATGGATGAAAAAGGCGTATATGTACTGGCTAAAGATGGACTTACTGAGATGGGAGGTAAAGAATTTGACGAAAGGGTTGGCGAAATCATCTTAAACCAATATTGGCACCACTTCGGGAAATCAAATGAGCCGGATGCAAAGTTTTTACTTAATCTTCGAAAAATATCAGAACAGATAAAAATTGAACTTAGTATGCCAGGGGTAAAATATGTAAAAAAAATGTGTCTTTTGGGTAACAAGCCATTTGAAGTTTACATTTCAACTGAAGAATTTGAAAACTCAATAAAAGCTTATGTTGAATACACAATTGAAATTATGATTCGTTGTTTAAAAGGAGCCAGTGTTGCAGTTGGCGATGTTGACTCAGTAATTATGGTTGGAGGTTCATCAATGGTTCCATTAATAAAAAAACGTATTACTGAACTTTTTAATAAAGACAAACAGAAAGTTTTATTTCATAATCCAATGAAAGCTGTTGCAGGTGGTGCAGCTATGCATGTATGCCAACTTGGGGGCATTGCTGATAAATTCAAAATCCCCCCGGAACTAAAAGGTGTTTGTGGTTATAATTTGGGTATAAGAAGTATCGATTCTGTATCAGGAAGAATAAAAATTGATACCATTATAAATAAAAACACTCCACTTCCCGTAACTGCCTGTAAAACATATTACACAACCCATCCAATGCAAGAAAAAATGCTACTCGACTTTGTGCAATTTATAGATAAAACTACAAACCCTGTAAGCTTGGGCAATATGGTTATTAGTCTGATGCACGGTGTTTCAAAAAATTATGCCATTGAAGTTACTGTAGAATACACGATAAATGGAACCGTTAATGTACGTGCATTTGATCCGAATTCAGGAAAAGAATTAATACAATCTTTTGGCAATTCAGGCAAAGAAAGTAATTTTTTATATACTCAGAAAGCATTAGTTAATAGCATAAGCATTAATAATTTAATACAATCATGACAAAAGAAGAAGCATTAGAATTGTTTGATATTAATATTGACGCAAGCAAGGAAGAAATAACACA
>CAIWVT010000413.1 GCA_903916135.1 uncultured bacterium | reverse complement strand
GCCCTAGAAAGCAAAAGGTCGGAGAAGAAAGAACATAAAAGCAAATAATATGAAAGACGCAAAGAATAAAGCATTAAGCAAAAAGGCAGGACACAAAATAGCTAATATGCTTAGCTATACAAAATCTCATAAAGGTCATTTTCCTTTTCACGAAAGCAAGTCTATTCAAAAGGAATACCCTAAAGAATATGAAGCATTTGGGAAGTCAAAGATGAAAAAAGAAGGTAAGTTATTTAGTTAAGTTAGATATGACCTTTCCTCGGACTAGGTCGTTAATCAAAGTCCTGTGTAAGCGTTTAATAGTTATGAAAGGTTTCCTAGGCTGAACCTGAATCAGTCCGATAACATAATGACAAACGAAGTTGACGAGTTTCTACAAGGTGTTAAAGGGGAAGAACAAAATGACCCTTTTAAACAAGAGAGTAAAGACCCTTTTGAGAATTTAGGTTCAAAAGAAGAGGTAAAGGGTTCGGAAGAAGAAGTTGATGAAAAACCACTTCCATTCCATAAAGACCCTAAGATTACTAAATTCATAGAAAAAGAAATTAGTAAGAGAATGGCAGATTATAAGCCATCAGCAGAAAAAGAGTTTAAAGAAGAAATCGGAGACAAGTCAGATGAAGTCACAGATGTTCTTACAAGAATTATCGGTAACGATACTCCAGAGAAATTAGCCGCCATTAAAGACTTTAAAAAGGTCATTATGGATAGAGAGGACAAAGGAGCGGAAAAAGCACTTCAATATCTCCAGCAAGAAAAGGAGAGAGAACGTGAAGTTTATCAAGAAGCCGAGAATGAAGTAGAACAAGGTTTTGAAAGTATTCAAGAAACATTTGGGGTTGACCTAGATGCCAAAGAATCTTCAAAACTAAGAAATGATTTTATAGATTTTGTTCAAAGAATTTCTTCAAAAGACGGAGAAGGAAACATAGTAGAATATCCAGACTTTACGGAATCATTTAATATATTCCAAGAGATGAATAAAAAACCAGCTTCCAACTCTAGAGCAAAAGAATACGCTTCAAGGTCAGTTTCAAGGTCAAGTGATGCTTCGGCAGCACCTGTATCAGGAGATAAATCTTGGAAGGCGGTAGATAAATTTTTTAGCAGATTATCAAGTTAATTATTAGTTTAAGATAATTAGTATTGAAATGATTTGTGTTAGCTTGCACATTGACAACAAAAATGGTACGATACGAGCATGAGCTTAGGAGGATATAGACCAAATTCAGGTCGCAAAAAAGGCAGTATCCCTTGGAATAAGGGAATACCTATGAGCGAAACATCTAGCTAAATTGGGAGCAATATCACCACTAAGAGGAATAAAATTATCAGCAGAACATATAGAAAAAATGGTTGCTGCAAAAATAGGTATTCCACAAACTCTTGAAAATAAGATTAAAAATAGAGAAGGTCAATACAGGAGATTAAGAAAAATTAACCCAAACTATAAAGTTATGGGTAGAAATAAAAGGATTAAGGAAAATGGAGGATTTCATACAAACAATGAGTGGTATGAAGTTAAAAAGAAATTTAATTTTACTTGTCCCTGTTGTAAAAGAAAAGAACCAAAGATAAAACTTACTCGTGACCATATCGTACCACTTTTGTTAAAAGGATTAAATGATATTAAAAACATTCAACCTTTATGTCAAAACTGCAATAGTAGAAAACATACACAAACTATAAAATACCAATCAATAAATTGGGTCCAAATGTAAACATCCAAACAACAACAAATCAATATCTAGCTCCAGCATGGGTAGACCAGATTTTGAGAGATAACTTCTTTTTTGGAGAAGTTCTCGGAAATACAGAGAAATGGGATGGTTCTCAAATGTTATTTCCGATGAAGTACCAGAAGGGCGTCGCTTCAGTAGCTTTTAATGGTTTTGACCAACTACCTACATCACAGCAACCAGTATCAGTTAATATGACTTTCTATCCTACATTCGTAGCTACAAACGTAGCTCTTGCAGGTTCTGATTTGTCAGTTAATAAGACACCTATGCAGAGAATCAACCTTATGAAGATTATGATGAAATCAAGAGCACAAGACGGTGCTGATGACATCGGTAACTTCTTCCAAGGTGATGGTTCAGGATTCGGAGGTAAAGCTCCTATGGGACTTGGAGGTATCGTAGATGATGGTACAACACTATCAACTTATGGAGGACTTTCAAGAGCAACCTATTCAGGTTTAAACGCAACAGTAACAGCTTCAGCGGGTACAATTTCACTTCTTAAAGTAAGACAGTTAAATAACTCAATTACAGATGGGAGAGTTGCACCTTCAATGGCTATTACAGATTACACAACATGGTCATATTTCGAACAGTTACTACAACCTTTCCAAAGAAATACATATTCAGATTTTAAGAATATGGATGCAGGAACAGGTTATGCAGCAAAAGGTTTGATTTGGGACGGTTTGACAATCTATAAAGATAAGAAAATCGTTACAGGAAACTTCTACCTATTGAACCTAGATTATTTGAAATACTACGGTTTGAATTGGTGGGAAGGTGAAGCTGTTTCTTTAGAAGATAAACAAATCAAAGGAAACATCTACGAATATTCTCCAGCAAATGCTACAAAAGCATTTACATGGACAAATTGGATAAGAGCTTATAATCAAGGAGCAGTAAATGGATTCATGATTATGGGCGGTCAACTTATCTGTACAGACCCAATGAGAAATGGAAAACTTACAGGTATCACAGGAATGTAACTTTTATTAGCTTAATTTAAAACACTAATATGAGTTCACTCAATATAGAAAATTACGACCCAGGAGTAGAAGTAGCAGGAGGTTTAAATACAGACCTACCAGTTGATTTCTCAGGGGCCGCAACAGTTTTACTTCCAGCAGGTACAACCATTAATGGTTCGTCACTTACAGCACTTGGAACAATAACTTCAAGTTCTGCACAAGCATTGGCTGTAGGTCTTAACGGACTTACAAACCCAGCTTTCAATGTTGACGCTTCAACTGCTTTACAAGCAGATGGAGTAAATGTTAAAGGTTTGGCAGCAGGAAATGGTGCAGGCGTTAAAGTTATAACTTCAGGAACAAATGCCCCTCTTACAATAGATGCAGCAGGTTCAGGGACTATAACAATCGCAGGTACTTCAACAGGTGCAGTTACAATTACACCAGCAACCACTATTACAGGTGCTCTAACTCAAACAGGGTTAGCAACATTTACAAATGGAATTGCTATTGCTTCAGCAAAGAAAATTACTGGAGCAGGTACAGGAGCAAATGGAATTATTATAGATAATCCTAAGAATACTACAGCATTGACTATGTCAGGAACAGCAAGAACTGTTGAGATAGCAATCGGTGGTACACCTTATTATTTCTTAGTATATCCAACAGCTTCTTAGTTCGTTTATTAAGTTCGTTAATTAAAAAAAATTATGTCAGTAATATCAGATTTCAAATCATCCCCATTCGACTATATGCACCAAGCAACCTCTACCACAGCAGGTACAGGTGATGTGTTGCCATCAGTCGCAAGGGAAGTTGGTACAAGATTCATTCTTGATGATGGAAGACAAGTAGCCCTTGTTTCAAACGGTGCAGTAGCACTTGTTTCAGGTAACTTACTTCAATCAGAAGCAGAGGTAGTAGCATTCCATAAATTAGCTATGACTGTTCCAACTGCTTATCCAGCTTCAATAGGAAAAAATCAGATTTTAGTTACTAACGGTTCAACAGTCTTGAATGTAAATCAATTTCAAGGAGGTTATGCTTCAGTAACAGCAGGTTTAGGTATTGGTCAATCTTTTAGAATTGCTTCACATGCAGTAGCCGCAAATGGTGCTACATTCGTAGTAACTCTAGAAGACAATATCCTAGTAACCTTGGATGCAACGTCAAAGATAACTTTGATGCAGAGTCCTTATAAGAATGTTATACAAACTCCAATTACAACAGCTACAGGTGCTCCAATAGGAATTTCATTGTACCCAGTAGCAGCTTCAGTTGCAGGTACATTCAATGCAACTACTGGAAAACTAACAGCAGCTGGTGTTGACCAGTATGCTTTCGTAGGTGTAAAAGGTATGTTTAACGTATTGGTAGATTCTACAATTACAAATGTAGGTTATCCAATCGGATGTTCAAAGACAACAGCAGGCACAGTAGGTGTAGCAACTTTGACAACAGTTCCTCAAATTGGTGTTTCAGCACAAACTTTGACATCAGCAGAATGTGGAATGGTTTACGTTAGTTTATAGTTCGTTTTTGTCGGTTCACTCTGCCCTTTAAATAGGGTGGAGATGAGCCGATAAAAGTTCGGTTCGATTAATAATATTAAATAGGTGTGGCTGACCTGAACAAGCCAATATTATGGATACAATAACAAAAGATTTTGACGGAGTTTTTAGATTTACTAACCCAACAGATGAAGATTTTACAGCACTTTGGAATAATAAAGAATATACCTTTCCAGCAAATAGAACAGTACCTCTTATAATTCCTAATGAGACATTAGAGAATATTCAAGAGATACGAAAGAAATTTGCTTACAAGTTAGCAGTAAGAGAATTTTACGCAGGTAAAGAATACAATAAAATGTCAAAAATGGGAGGAGGATTACCACCTACATTTAACGAAAAGATTCTTGAACCTATGATAGAAAAATGCTTGCTTGCATTACCTGAATCAAGAGCTACTACCAAACAAGGAAAACCAACTCTTGATGAAAAAAGATTGAAAGGTTCTAAAGCAGTGTCTGGAAAAGATGACTTAAACCAAGCATTTAAAGATGCAGAAATAATTGAGAAGGGTGTTATGCCTAATTCAGTAATCTAAATGTTGTAAAACTATGAAACTTCTACCTAAATCAGTTATAAATACCGAACTTGCAAATCAGAAAAAAAAACAAATTGATGAGGGTTTACTTATTGCTAGAAAAATAGACGCATTAAGAATTACACTTTTATCATTAGAAAAACAACAGAAAGACTTTATAAGTGGGATGAAAGATGAGGTAAACAAAGAACTTAAATCACTTATAGATAAGTTAGCCTCGACAAAGATAGAAATACAAGATTTAGAAGATAAAAGAAAATTATTATTACTTCCTTTAACTAAAGAATGGAACGAAGTGAATGAGCAAAGAAAACAAATAAAAGAAAAGGGGGAACAGTTAATAAAGGAACAAATAATAATTAGAAAAGATAAAGGAGTTTTGGAATCAAGATTGAAAAAGGAAAAAGAAACGGTATTTAAAATAAATACAATCAAAAATGAAATTGCGAAAGTCCTTAAAAAAACAGAAGATAACGAAATTGAAACCCAAAAAGCACTTAAACTTGCCGAAGTTACTAGAGATAGAACCATTAAAGAATGTGCCGAAAGGACTCAAGCAATTAATACTAAAGATGCTGGGGTTGCAATAAGAGAAAGAGAAAATCAGATGTTAAAAGAAAGTTTAGAATTAGATATTAAATTTATTAGTGAAGAAAAAGTCCGTCTAGCAGACCAAAGAAATACACTTGAAAGAGCTATGGCGAGAATAAACAAAAAATAGTATGGGAATAGGAATTACATCAACACAAAACTCAAATACTCCATCTATAGTAACTTCAGCAGGAACAGCTCTAGTAGCTAATCCTGCAAGAATTGGATGGGCTATACAAAATGTTGGAACAAATCCATTATTTGTACTTTTAGGTTCAGGAGCTACATCATCAGTTTTTCATTTTGTTATAAAAGGAGGAACAGGTGATAGTGATGGACTTGGAGGTTCATTAAGTTTTTTTGATGGAACGATATATGATGGAATAATAACGGTCGCAGGAACTTCACCAAAGTTCGTAGTTTTAGAAGTAGCACCTTAGAACATTATGCAAAACACACCAAATCCAATTAGTAATTTTAGAGATATGGAAAATATGATAGAAAACTATCGTGGACAGATTGGTATTCAAGAACAATCAATAGAACAAAATAAAAAGATAATAGCAAGTCAAAATTATACAATAGGTCAGAATACACTTCAATTAAATGAACAGACTTCTTTTGTTGCGGATAAAGATATTGAAAGAAAGGCACTTGTAAAAACCTTATCAGATTTAGAAGATAAAAGACAATCAATCTTATCAGATATTTCAAAGAGTGAAAAAGAACTTAATTCATTAAAATCTGAAATTTCACAAATCAACACAAAACACTCAGAAAAAGAAAGTTTCCTTGCTTCTAAAGAAGGAGCTTTAAATCAAAGAGAAACTGTTCTAAATAGAAATGAAGCAAATTCAGAAGAATTATTAAAAGTAATTCACGCAAAACATTCAAAAATAAAAGAGTTCGCTAATCAATTATAATTATGTCCCAAAATCCAGGCATAGGCGGTTCCGCCACAATATCAGGTGTAGTAAGCACTAAAACTGCTTTAACACCTTCAGCACCTACCACATCAACAGTTGGAGTAACTTCTGCACTTGCTGTAGCTTCAAATGCAAATAGAAAAGGACTTGCAATAGTCAACTTGTCAGCAAATACTATTTCTATAGGTTTTGGTTCAAATCCAGCAGTATTAAATAGTGGAATAACTTTGACACAACTGGGTTCAGTATATGAAATGTCAGAATATGATTACAACACTTTAGCAGTAAATTGTATAGCTTCATTAGCAGGTTCAGTTATAAGTATTCAAGAATTTGTTTAAAATATATGGGATATAACGCCAAAATGGATGAAAATAATAGACCAACAATTATAGCTGTTAGTTCATCAGACGGAATTACAATTAAGCAAGGTAAAGCAAATCCAACAAATAATTCTTTAAAAGTAGATAATAACACAACGGGTAGTGATAACGGTAATAATTCAGGAAATGCTATGTTAGATGAGAATAGCGTACCAGTTTGGACAGCTTTATCTTCAGCAGGTGATGGTTCAATAGTAGAAGTTTATGCAGATGCAGAAGGTCAAATTTTAATAGATTCACTTTAAATATAAATATTATGGGAGTAGCAAAATTAGATGAAAATTCAAGACCAACACTTACAGCACTAGCTTCGACTGGAACTGGAGTAATTGTACCTTTATATGCTGACCCAACTACTCACAGACTTCTTGTAGATTTACCAGTAACAGGTAACGGTATAAATTCAATAAACTCAGACATAACTGCTAACCAAACCTTGACGGTAGGAACTTCAGGAAGCGACTTTGCCATAGTTGATAATGCGAGTGGCGACCATAAATTTAATTTACCAACAGCTTCTGCTTCAGTTCGTGGAGCATTGTCGACTACCGATTGGAGCACTTTTAATGGTAAAGCAAACGCAAATCAAACTATGTATATTGGTACTACAAGTGTGGCTATCAATAGGGCAAGTGAAGCTTTAGTTTTAACTGGTATTACAAGTATTGATGGAAGTTCTGCTTCTTGTACAGGTAATGCAGCAACATCGACTACTGCACCAACAACTGCCGTATTAGTAGACCAAACTTCTGGACAAACAATCGGATTAACAGGTTCAAGACTTACGAAATTATGGGCTACCAATATTACTTGCACAAATGCAATTACAGGTAGTGTTACTGGAAATGCAGGAACGGCTACAACAGCAAGTGCAGTAACAAACGCTACTTTAACTACTGCACTTACTGTAAATACAGGAACAGTTACTTTAACTGGAAATGTAGCGAATACTTCAGCACTTACAATAGGAGCAGGTGCAGTATCAGTTTCAGGTTCTAACACAGGCGACAATTCGACAAACTCAACATATACGACTCTAGCAACAACTATAGCTACAGCAAACACCTGGAGTGCAGCACAAACCTTTACTAAAAATGTTCAGACGGTTACTCCAATGGGAGCACAAGCACTTGATGGAACACTTGGAAATATATTTACACGAACACTTGGAGGAGATGAAACATTTACTCAGTCAGGTTTTTCAGCAGGTCAATGTTTTATGGTAGAAGTCACAGGTGTACATACAATAACTTGGTTTTCTGGGATTACTTGGATTACGGTCGGAGCAGCAAAACCAACCCAAGGAGCAATTACAGTTTATGGTTTTAGATGTACTGGGACAAACACGTTCATAGGTATGTTAATGGCAACACAATAATATGTCAACTTTAAAAGCATTAGTTGTAGGTGCTGGAGGTGCAGCGGGTGGCGGTCAGTCAGGCACTGTTTATCCTGCTGGTGGTGGAGGAGGCGAAGTATTATATAATGCAGCCCTTTCAGTAACATCACAAACATATTCAGTAACAGTTGGAACTGGTAAAACATATCAACCATCATCACAAGTTGCCGGTGATACAGGAGGTTCCTCAATATTTTCAACAATAACAGCACGGGGTGGTAAGGGTGGTGGAGATACAGGAATTTGGGGAAAAGGGGGAACGAGTGGAAACACAACTTATGCTGGAGGTGTTAGATATCTTTTTGCAGCAGGGGGTGGCGCGGGAGATGGTGCGACAGGAAGTAATGGTTCGACTAATCTTGGTGGTAATGGTGGTGATGGGACAGCAAATTCAATTACGGGAAGTTCGGTTTATTACGGCGGTGGTGGAGGTGGTGGTGACAATATAACACAAGGAACAAATGGACAAGGTGCGTACGGTTGCGGAGGAAGAGGAAATACTGGGACAAGTGCAAATGGAGTAGTAATACTTTCTTGGGTTACTGCTGACTTCGGAACTTGTAGTGTTACAGGAGCAGGAAATGCAATAACAACAAATGGTGCTGACTCTATAGCGACTTTTATTGTAGATGGAAACTTTGTGTGTAATGTACCAACAGCTTCAAACCCCTCATTTCTTTTAAATTTTATATAATATGAGTTACCACATAGAAAAAGGAACAAATGATATAGTAATCTCTGGATGGGAAAAAGGTATTTCGCCTAGTCCCTATCAAGGTATTGCTAATATGCAAGCCGTTAATATTTCAACTGAAATGGGGGAAGTTATGTGTTCTTTTGCCCGAAACAATCAAGCACAAACCTTGATTACAGGAACATTCACTGTACCTAACACAAGTCCTTATACCACACTAACTACACCAACAACAGGATTATTAACAGGTTCTTGGGTAACTATTTCAAATAGTACAATTTCCACGCTTACAAATACTAATTCTTATTACGTTCTAGACGGAACTCCTGGAGCAATTAAACTTTCAACGACTTATGCAACATCATCTTCGAGTGCTATAAGTTTTTCAGCAAATGTTGGAAATACAGCAAATTTTACAACAAGTCATACAATGGGGGTAGCTCTTTCTTATTGTGTAGAAACCTACAATGATACAAATGGAATTGAATATAGATATTATATACTCGATAAACAAGGTTATATCTGGATTCACGATTCTTCAACTCTAAGTGTTAGTGGAGTTCCACAACCGCTGTGGTTTCAGTCTAACTTAACACAGACTTATGCAAGTAGTATCGCAGTATTTAACGGTTGGTTGTTTGCCTTTTCGGGATTCAATATATATTGTAAAAAAACAGTAACTCTAGAATCAGTTTTTACTCTTTTTGCTCTTGGAAAGATGATAACAAATGGAAATCATTTCGCCTTCGTAGGACACCAAAATATAATTTACTATACAGATGGTTATAATATAAGTTCTATTTTTCCTGATAATTCTACCTTGACTCAAGTACAAAATATTCAATCTTTTAGTTTATATACAGCAGTAACAACAACTGGAACGATAAGCCAAATTATAGAAGGTTCTAGTCCCACCACAGGAATTACAGGTTCTACTGTAAGAATACCAGTTTACTTTTATGCAACAGGAGCAGGAGCATCAGTTCCAACAGCGGTTACAGAAGGAACAACTTATTATTTATTAATGACTGGTAATTCTACTTTTAATGTTTATGCAGCAGCAACAGGTGGTTCAGCACTAGATATATCAACAGGGGCAGTTGGCACTCAATACTTTAATACATTCTATCCTATTTCAAATGGTGCAGGTTTTGGTTCTGACACAATAAATTTTACCCCCCAAAGAGTAAGTTTACCTATCAATGAAACTGCTCAATGTATTGCTGAAATAGGAAACAATATTTTAATTGGTTGTGCAGGAAATGTAGTTTATCCTTGGAATCAGATTGACCCAAAAACATCAGACCTAATTTTCTTACCCGAAAGCAATGTCACATCAATTATTACAGTAAATAATATGGGATATATTTTTGCTGGAAACAAAGGAAACATTTATATAACAAATGGTTCAACAGCTTCTCCAGTTATAAAAGTACCTGACTATTGTGCAGGAATTGCAGGAACTCCAGCAAGCTATATTGAACCTTATTTTGTTTGGGGTGGAACTATGTATCTAAGAGGAAGAGTCTATTTTTCAATAGAAGATTTCAAAACAGGAAGTTCTACAGGAAATTGCGGTGGAGTTTGGTCATTTGTGCCTACCCAAAACTTATTTATAGGTGAAAATACCGGTTTAGCTTTAAGATTAGAAAATCAATCATCTTATGGAACTTACAGTGGTTATTCAACACTACTTATACCAAACCAAAGTCAACTTGGTATTGCACCTCAATATTGGAATGCGTGGCAGTCAACATCAGCGGGCTCAACTTACGGGATAGATTATACTGGAACTACGACACTAGCGACAATACCAGCCATAATTGAATCTGATTTAATTCCTGTAGGAACATTTTTTGATAAACAGACTTTTAAGCAAGTTGAATATAAACTTTCTACTCCTTTAGCAGTAGGAGAAAGCGTAGCGATAAGTTATAGACAAAATAGTACAAGTGCTTATGTAACTTGCGGAACTGCCATAACAGAAAATACAACAGGTCTTTCGGGTTATTTTTCAAGCAACTTTGAAAAGAGTCAATGGTTACAATTACAGATTATACTTACACCACTTAGCACATCATCATCAACATTTTGCCGTTTGAGAGAAATAAGGATTAGGTAGTATAAAATATATGAATAACGAAGAACAAATCAGTAAAATAGTACAAGAAATATACCAAAAGAATGCCACCAGCAGGGAATTTTCTGTTTCCACCACAAATTTTCATACTCATAATGGAACTGATAGTCAAAGAGTTAAACAGAACGATTTAATAAATGGGACTACATCAATTATTAGTTTGAATATTTTTGCTACTGAAACTGATATTCTTGACACAATACAAAATGTTACACAAATAACTTTAAATGGAATTGCTTCCAATAATTATGGACAAGCAGTTAGTCAAAAAGCAGTATTAAATGGACATGCACAATTAGGAAATTGTTTTAATTATTCACAAACAACCGTAAATTCAACTCACATAAAAACAATAGGAAATTATAAACCGTTCTTGCAAACATTCGATTCTATGTTTATAGATACCACTGATTTAACAAAAGCCAAAGTTGGAGCAGGGGCAGGTCATTTTGTTTATGTTCTAGATGGAGGTGGAAATGTTGTTGCTCAAATTGATATAATAAAATGGACAGGAACATCAATAATACTTCAAACAACATTATCAACTCATTGGCAAGTTTTTCTATATTTATCAATGTCGTAATTTATTAATAATAATTTTTTAATCAAATGCTCAGTTTTACACAACAACAAACTATATATGGTGACCTTTCAGGAAACACATCTACAGCTAACTTAACTAGAGGTGCTTATCTCGCAAACATAGAACAGAGATATTTACTTCAAAAGTTCTTCAATAATGAAGAAACTTATACGATTACGACAGTTGGAGCTGTTTCTCTTACAGTTACAGCAATTCCAGCAATAGGAGCGACATCAGCGACACTTTCTTATGCTTGGTTTAGTCCTTCAGTTCAAACTACAGTAACATTTTCAAGTGGAGAACAAAGAGTGGTAACTTTTAAGAACGGTAGCACAGCTATAACGTGGCAAAATGGCTTAGTTGGTACAAAATTCAACTTAACAGCAATAGTAGCGGCAGCAGCCACCTCAGCCACCTTGGCAAGTGCTTGGACATTTCCTACAGCTTCTTATGTCATACAATTCAGCGATGGAGAACAAAAGACAGTCACTCTAACTCTAGGCAGTACAGCAGTAACTTGGGTTGGTGGACTTTCAGCAACAGTGGCGGCTAATTTTTATACAAGTGTTAATACAGTTACGCTTGCAGTAGGTGGAGTTCAGACTTATAAACTTCCAGCGGATTATTCAAAACTAAAAACAGGAACTTTGACAATAGGTTCCTTAAAATGGACACCTACAGAAGTAACTTCAAGAGAAGAATGGGATAGATTAAATGTCTTTCCTTATTACGCAGATATACCCTCTCATTTCTTTATTTGGAATAATCAATTCGCTTTATGGCCTATTCCAGCAACTACAGGAAACATAATCACGTTCAATTACAAGAGAAGAATACCTGATTTATCTATTGCTGATGTTCTAGGAAGTGCTGGCGTAACTGCAAGTGTAACTAATGGAAGTACAACAGTAACAGTTGCAGGTGTTTCTTTAATGCCTACAAATAACGCTATAGGAGAATCAAGATGGATTCAAATAGCACCAACTACTGCGTCAGCAACTTCAGGAGACAATCTTTGGTATAAGATAGCAAGTGTAGATTCAACCACTTCAATAACCTTAGACCAACCATACCAAGGAACGACAGTAGCCAATTCAATTTCTTGGACGATAGGTCAAATGCCTGTTTTAATGGAGGATTTTCAAGATATGCTGATTTGGAAACCTTTAATATTTTATTACTCATCAATCGTAGATAATAAAGTAAAGAAATCAGAATTTGAAGGTTTGTATAACGAAAAATTAGCCTTATTAGAAGAGTATGCAGGAACAAAAACTATCAATGTTAATCTTTGTAGAAGAACAATGAGTCGAAATCCAAATTTATACAGTCAGTCATTTGGAGGAATTTAATAATTATTATATAATATATATATGTCATACGACTACAAATCAATCTTTACAAATAAATCAGGAACACTTGGTTACACGCCAGGAGGATTCAATCTTCAAGGTTCAACCCCAGGAATTTTACCTCAACCTAAACCTGCAAATAACACTCCATCTTTTAACCCAAGTGATTCTTCTTCTTATATGTCAAAAATGCCTGTTCCTAATGCTCCGATAAAGAAGACAGAACATAAAGACTCACAAGGTGGTTCCACTACAATACATTATGACGTACCAAAACAAGATACACCTTCTACCTTAAATGTAAAAAATAAAGATGGTTCATATTCTTCTGGCTCTGATATAAAAGTACAAGGAACAAATACATCGGGACAAAATTTAACAGACGGACAAATAAAAGATAATCAACCTTCTGAAAAAACTTCTCCAGCTCCAACCTTTTCAGGTTTGTTAGGAGACACTTCAGCACTAGCTAAAGGTAATATTCCTGTAGGAAATAGAGCACAAGAAATAACAGATAGATACACAGGAATGATAAATCCTTTAATTAAAAATCAAACTGGTCAAATGACTGGCTATGCAACAGGTATGGGAACAAATCCTGTCGCTGTAGGAAATGCAGGTATAGCAGAAGCAAATATCGGGAAGATGATTACAGGTCTAACCAATCAAGAATCACAAGAACTTTCAGGAGTAGGTCAACAACTAACAGCTCAAAATCAAGCACAGACTGGTCTTGGTACTGCTGCTGGTTATGCACAACCTAATGCAACCTCACAAGGTCAAACAACATACGACCCTCTTACTAATACTTTTTCAGGTGGTTCATATCCTGATAATCTTAATACAGTTGTTCAAGCAGTTAAAAGTGGAAAAATGGGGTATACAGATGGCGTAAATTCATTAGCTTCACTAAGTCCAACAGCGAAAGCAGATGTTCTGAATGCTCTTGGTCAAGGATTTGATACAGTTTCATCTGATGCAAATGCTGCAACAAGGGCGGGTAATATTATAACGGCAGGAACCACTCCAACAACTGCGGCAGCTGATGTTTACAAAGATACTTATAATTCACTATTAACTATTAAACAAGCAACTTCAAACATTGACCAATTTGGAAATCTTCTTCTAAAAAATATGGGCGACATAAATCCCACAGATGCAAAATTTGCCAACAAAACTATTGCTGAAGTGAGAAACCAATTATCTAGTGAACAACAAGCAACTTTTGATACTACTTTCGCACAATTAAAAGCTCAAATAGCTTCACTTCTTTCATCAGGAGGAGCACAAATTCCAACTCAGATTACATTAGATGCAAACCATGTTATTGATGGTTCTGCACCATTAGGAACACTAACAGCCACACTTCAAAGAATTGGAACTGAAGGAAGAATTTTAACAAATCAAGTTGAGAATAAACTTAATACGGCTGGAGGCGTTATCGGAGCAACAAAGTCAGGTTCAAATAATAACCCAGCAGGGATTTAAAAACTATGAACGAACAATTAACACCAGACATATTTAAACAAAAAGTAATGGCTGCACATCCAGAATATGCGAAAGCAACTGCATCAGATGGTGTTTCGTATTCAACTATGGATGCAACAGATTTTACAAAAAGATATGCACAAAAATATCCAGACGCTATCACCAAAGATGGACACAAATATGCAGATTATTTACCGAAATCACCAGAGGCAAAACCGCAATCTTTGGGTAGTAAAATACTTAGTGGTATTGGAAGTGCCTATAATGCTATTGCCTCACCAATTATAGGAACTGCTGCTATACCATTACAAGCAGGTGTTGCCGCATATAATAAACTTACAGGTAGTCATGTTGCAGACCCTTATGCAAAAGGTATTCCAAATGTACTAGGGGCTGAAAATACAAATGTTACACCTTTAGATTTAGAGAAAAAAGCAGGCGATATTGCACAAGTTGGAAGTATGTTTATTCCTGGGGAAGGAATCTTGGGTGCTATGGGAACAGGTGCAGTAATGGGTGCAGGTAGTCAGATGTCACAAGGTAAAAATTTCGGCGAAACTGTATTAGGAGGTATAGAAGGTGGTGTATTAGGTGGTGGTGTAGCAGGAGTAACAAAACTTGCAGGATTAGGTCTTGGTAAACTTGGTGACTTAGCAAGTGGAGAAAGTACAAACAAAGCCATACAAGGGATTAAAGATGCATATTCAAGTGCATTAAATCTTAGTGCTAGTGAAAGAGGTTTTGAAAATAGAGCTAATAAAGATTTGGCAAAAGTTTTGATGGATAATCACGCCCCACTTGGAAGATATGCTGACAATGGAACTTTGGATGCTTCTGGTGCTATAGAAAAATTACAAAGTGTTTTAGACCCACTTAATAAACAAGCATCAGAATTATTAAACAAACCGCAAGGTTTAGTGTCAAATATTTCTTTAGAAGATATAGCAAAAACAGTTAATGACCGTATCAATTCTTCTAAAATACCTTCTACTCAAGCAAAAGCTATGCAAAAACAACTACAAATATTTATTGCAGATGAAGCAGAAAAATATGGAACTGAAGTCACACCAGCTGTTGCTGATGCTATTAAACAAAGTTTTCAAAATTCAGTATTTAATAAAGCAATTACTCCTGAAGGTAAATTGGTTAATAATGTTCAATATTTGTTGTCGGATGAACTTAAAAATGCTACTGAAAAATCAATCGCAGGAACTGATGCTGGAGATGTACTTGGTGCGTTAAATAAAAAAAGAAGTGATTTAATTGATGCAATAGTTCGTCTAACAAAGGCAGACGGAGTTACAAAAGTTAAAGGAGGACAGTTAGGAAATATGTGGGGAGGATTAACTGGAACTATAATGGGTAGTGCAGGAGGTAATCCATTTACTGCTCTTGCAGGTGATTATTTTGGTACTAAAGCTGCCGAATTTCTAAATAATCCAGCAACAAAAATAGCAATAGCGGAAGGTAAAGCTAAAGCAACAGGTGTTTTACCAGGAATATTAGGTAAAAATTCACAACCAATAGGAAATACACTTACAAAAACAGGTAATTTTATAAAGAAAGGAGCAAGACCAGCAGGTTTAATTTCAAATGTTCTTACCAAATAATTTTAATACAAAAACACTTAGTTTACCTAAAGGCACAAAAATAGCATACTGAATCGCAATAAAAATAGTTTGTAATATCATGTCAAAATCTTACCATAAATAATTAAAATAATCAAATGACCATCTATAACCCACCCCCAATACCAGTAGGAGCATTACTTGCCACAGGAGCAGTAACAGGTGCCACGTCTCAAGCACAAGAGTTCACAAACGGAGTAACACAAGGTTCAGTTGCCATACCAACAATTTCATCTTCTTCAACTCTAACGAATAAAAGAATCCAAAAAAGGTGTGATGTTCAAACGACAACAAATACTATAACACCTGAGATTTCAACTTATGATGTGTTTGTTAGAACTGCACAGGCACACGATTTAGTAATCAACAATCATTCAACTAGCACGCCTGCTGAAAGTGAAATGATGGAATTTAGAATCACAGGAGATGCGACACCAAGAGCAATAACTTATGGAAATTTATATATTACAAAGTCAGTTCCACTTCCCTCAACAACAATAGCGAGCAAAATGACAACATTATTATTCCAATGGTCAGTAACACTTGGTCAGTGGATACTTTTATCAGCAACCCAAGAATAAAATGAAACTCACAAAAAACACACAAATAATAATAGATGACGAGAAAGGTTTTATCGATGCTCTCTATTTCCCTGTTGATACAGAAATCTCAGATAAAGAAATAGAAAAACTCGCACAAGAAAGAATTGATACACATAATGAAAGTCAAAAGATTAAAGTTGTCGAAGTAGAGCCGACAGCAGAAGATTTGATTGATGAAAAGAAATCTATTGACGAGCAAATTGAACAACTGCAAACAAGAAAAGCCGACATCGTAGAAACACTACAAATGGGAGAAATAGAAATATTTGAAGGAAAGAAAACTCTGAACACGTCTGAACAAGACGGTAATATTGAAATATAGTGGCAAATAGATACTGGAATCCAGCAGGAGCAGCAAATTGGGGAGATGCTAGTGTCTGGTCTTTAACAGATGGTGGCACAGCAAACCAAGCAACACCGACAGCTTCGGATGATGTTTTTTTTACTGGAACAAATGTCAATAACTGCACATTTGCTTCTAATACCGTTGCTAAAAGTATCACCTCAACAGGATATACTGGAGAATTTCATACAAGTTCATTAACAACAAATTCTCTTACGCTATCAGGAAATTGGACTACAACTGGGACACTTACTTTATATGGAAATTCCGCAGTAAATAGACTTTTAGTAACTTCAAATGTAATGGGAACTGCTAGAACGATAAGTGCAGGGACTATAGTAACAAAGTGGGTAGATTTTAGAGACATTACAGGTGCAGGAACTGCTAATTGGAATCTTACTTTACAAGCAACTGATAGCTCAGGGAATTGTGGTGGAAACTTAAACATCACTTTTACAACTGGTGCAACTCAAAACTTCGCTTATGGTGGAGTAGATTATAAATGGTCTACTATTGGAAACTGGGGTGCTGGTAGAGTGCCACTTCCACAAGATGATGTAACAAGCACTTGGGCATTTACAGGTTCACCGACTTGGCTTTTGGATATGCCAAGACTTGGAAGGTCTTTAGACTTCTCAGGAACGTCAGGAACAGTAACAATATCTATGTTGGCGACTAGTTCGGTGTTTGGTTCGGTAACTAGCAGAGCGGGTATTCTCTATAATGTTAGCACAGGATATGGATATACTTTCGAAGGTAGAGGAACTTATACTTATACAACTGGAGGAACGACCCAAACAAATACTTTCTTTTCAATGTTTGGCGGAACTCTAAACTTACAAGATGCTATGACCTTTGCAGGCTCTCCTTCGATTACACACAGCTATGGAACATTCAATACCAATGGATATACACTTACAATGTCATCTTATATTATGTCAGGTTCAGGAGTGAAAGCTCTTAATTATACTAATAGCACTTTCAATGTAAATCATTCAGGGACTCCTTTTACTACAACTGCTTCAAACACGACAATTACTTCAACTGGTTCAACTTTAAACATAAATATGTCAGGTGCAATAGCGACACAAGTTCCAGTCTTGGGTGCTTACACTTATAATAAAATAAACTTTATAGGAACAAATATTTTAGCTCCAACAGGAAACTTCATCACAACAGATGCTGTATCTATCACTGCTCCAAGAGTTGTTACCCTAGCTTCAGGAAGTTTGACAACTGTTGCGGATTTTAAAGCATACGGCTCAGTAGGAAACTTAGTAACTCTCGGTGCAACAGCAGGTTCGACGCAACCACCAGTAATTAAAAAAACAGGAGGTGGTGCAATTCAGACAGAGTTTATTTCAGCACAAGGTGTAAATGTCATGCCTTTACCTATTGATGGACTAGACTTTCTAGGACAAGCAACTGGTGGTGATTATGTAACAGCAAGTAATTCGGCAATGAGGAATCAATTCTATGGAGCTACTTCTTATTCAGTAGACGGATGGATAGTAGTAAGAAGTGCTGGAGGAAATAGTTCAGGAAGATTTTTAGATAAAAGTAACGGTTCTGCAACTGCTGGAGGAATATTTTTTGTTAACTCTACTTATCAACTTGCAATAACACTTGGTGCGGATGGAAGTTTGCAAGGATGCACTTCTGTTGCTGGTGATGTTAAACAAAATACCTTAATGCACGTTGGGTTTTCTTGGGTTTCTGGTGCAAAGCCAACGGCATATATAAATGGAGTTGCTTTGGCAACATTAAGCGGTACAGTATCAACAACGCTTGGAGATGATTCCGCTATTCCTTTGGTTATAGGAAACAGAACAGCCCAAGACAGAACTTTTGATGGAAAGATTTATGCTATGAGAACTTATAGAAATATTGCACTGACGGCTGCTAATTTTCTAGCCCTTTCAACCGCAGGAGTAAAAGCAAGTAACCCTCTCGGTAACGCAACATCTGAATACTTAATGAATGACGGCACGGGCACAACAGTAACCGATTCAGTAGGTGGAGTAAACGGAACTCTATCAGGTGCTACTTGGTTTGCAGGACAGACTTGGTTCACAGGTAATCACTCACTGCCAGACGGTAAAGGATTAAACTTCGGAGGACAAGCTAGTGCTGGGGATTATGTTAGTGCGGCGAACTCAGCAACGGCGAATCAAATATATGGGGCGACATCTTATAGTGCGGAAGCATGGGTAATAGCAAGGTCTCTTGGAGCAGCTTCTGTTGGTAGAATCTTAGACAAATCAAATAATTCTACAGTAGGTTTTCAGTTTTTAATTACAACAGGACAATTTTTAAGAACAGTGCTATATGAGGGAGGGACACCTAAAGAGTCAGTGGCGAGTAACCGAATATTAACATATAATGTCTTGCATCACGTTGTTGCAACTTGGACAAGTGGTTCTGCGGTTAAACTTTATGTAGACGGAACAGAAACAACATATTCAACAAATACAACTATAACCACCCCTGGAGATGAATCGTCCAACAGTTTAACTATTGGAAACTTCTCTGCTAGGACTAGAACTTGGGACGGCATAATCTACGTCACTCGTATTTACCGAAACATTGCTCCTACATCAGGAAATGTAACCACTCTTTACAACGCAGGATATAAAGCAGTTAATCCTCTAGGTAACGCTACAAGTGAATATTTATTTAACGAAGGAGCTGGAGGGGTTCTTACAGACAGAATAGCAGGGGTGAATGGAACGATTACGGGTTCCAGCTGGGCGAATCAAGGTTGGAATACAGGAGAAATGCCTAATTTATTACCTTTCTTTTAGTAAATAATGTATAATATATATTAGTATGGATTTATCACAAGACACAATTTACATAATTTTAGCAGTAGGGGGAGCAGTTTTTGGTGTTTTTAATTTCTTTAATAAACCGAAAGAAAAGAGCGATATTGCTGACGCAGTTTTTAATGAAAGATTTACACAATTTGATAGGGAACTCGCTAATATAAGAGATAATCATTTACATACTATTGGAGTAAAGCTAGACCAGCACATTATAGATAATAATAATTTCAATATGGAAGTTGCAAAGACACTATCAAAACTCGAAGCAATATTAGATGAGCGATTACCAAATAATAAAAATTGATATGGAAATTCCAACTTTTAAAGACATACCAAGTCCAAGAGATGATAGAGATTTGAAAACAAGTGATTTAATAAAATCCGATTTATTATTACCTATTTACGAAATAGATTATTCTAGTCAGCCAGTTTTAAGTCAAGGTAAAAAAGGTATTTGTACTGCAATCGCACTATGTCAAATGATAGAAAAGATTTTTGGTATTCGTTTGTCTTATGCCTTTTTATACAGAGTTGGAAAAAGAGTTTACGACCAAAATAAAAATGAAGGTAGTTGTTTGAGGACAATGTTAAAGACTGCTTATAATTATGGACTACCGAGATATGAGTTAGCACCTTATGATGTCAATCAAAGTTATGATGATTTTATGAATCAACCAGACTTCGCTCCCGAAGTATATGCAGACGCACTTAATCACAGAATAGGTGGATTTGTTCCAGTATCAATAGATAAACAATCTATAATGAAAGGACTGATGAATAGTGTTTATGGACTTTATACACGAGTTGTTTGTGGCACTAACTGGTATTCAGATATTCACGGAAATATTACTTGGGATAAAGCAAAGATTAATCCTCTAAGAGTAAATACTATAATCGGTGGAGGTCACGCTATATTAAAACGTGGATATGATTCTACAAATGGATTTATGACTCGTGATAGAAATACTTGGTCAGACCAATGGTGTGATAAAGGAGAAATAGATATACCAGAATTTAACGATATGATTACAGAAGCGTGGATAATCTCAAAAGAAGATGTTGTAAAACCTTTCAATATAGATTTAAAATTTGGTATGTCAGGAGATGAAGTTAAAAACTTACAGAAAGCTCTAAAAATAGAGGGGTGTTTTAATTATAATATCACAGGATACTTTGGAATAATTACATATATGGCAGTAAAGACATTTCAGAAACAACACGGGATTATTAACACTGGTTATGTTGGGTCGATAACCAGGGGAAAACTTAATTTAATTTTTAAATAAAATGAATAACAAAAAAGTTTGGTATAAGTCAGTAACCGTTTGGTATAATGTGGCATTGATTCTTATAGCGTTGGTAGAAAATCTATCTAACTATATTCCAATCCCTGCAAGTTTAGTAGCAGAATTAGCAATAGTAGGTAATATACTGTTGAGATTCAAAACAGACACAGCATTGGTATCGGCATCTTCACAAGAGTAATCTACACACGACTGACTTGTTACAACTCGTCATATCGTGATTAAGTTTTATCAACAAATACTTGCTCCATAAAATATAAAATTGAGCATTATATTTGTCCGCAAGATAGCAACATCTTGCGTTTGGACTCAATAGTTAATTATAAGAGTCGTCAGACTTATCTAATCCTAACTTAAGTAATGGATTATAAATATAATCGCAAGTGCAATTCTTGCAGAGTCCACACAAGTCGGGTTTTTACAAGAATAGACCGACTAGCTTATGTCTAAGTGGCTGAACTAACAGACAGAAAGCGAATAGAGAGTTATTCCTCTTGTTAGATAATCAAGAGAGCCTGAAAGAATAACACGCCACCACAATTATGATACACCCCAAGGGAGAAATACCAAGTCTTGTATGCAGGGAGTAGTTGTGAACTTATTGGACAAATAATAGGAAGTGGGCTGGATTCTAGATACTTTCCTGCCTGTCGGGTTCGATTCCCGACTTGTCCGCAATCTAGTTTACATTGTCAACCTAATGACAACTAGAATGTTCTTTAATTGGTATTATAAAAAGCAGATAGGAGGAAACTTGTTTACGCTTATCTATAAAATAGGGGGAGTAAAAGCACAAGTCCGAAACAAAGATGTAAAAGTAATTCACGAAATCCTCGATGAACTGAAGAAGACACCAGTCCTCGAGTTTTGGTCAATAACAAATCCTGGAGGGATAGTTTTATCATCCAGTGAGGAGGGGTGATGGCTAAGAAAAAGACAACCTTCAATTGCACGTTATGCTGTAAAACAAAGGATGAAGTTAATCCTTATTTTACACGCATTGAGCATAAGGATGGTGTTCCTGTGGTTTATGGTGTGTGCCGACCGTGTTTGGCACTCACCCGAAAGAAGAACGACCACTTCTTTCCTAAACGGAAAAGCGAACGGAGGAAGTAATGTGCAGTATTAAATGTTTCAACTGTGGCAAACCTATGGGGGAAGTAAAACCCTACGAGGATAAAACAACGAAAATAGGAACTTGTCGTTCCTGTCTACGTCTGTTTTTCAGAGTCAACAAACACAAACGTATCAAGCAAGCTCTTATGTCAGGCAGGATTTAATACCTAACTGTCATCTCTTAATGGGGTGGCAGTTTTATTTTGCTTGACTTTTAAAATGAATGGGTATATTATTAATAACGAACATTAATTGAAATTAATTGTATGAGAATTAGTTAGCAGAAACCGCCACGAAAGTGGAGGCAAAAAGAAATTTTTGAAGCCGTCTGAAAATACTCATACTATTTTTTGGCGGTTTTTGCTTTATTTATCTACGAGCTTTAAGGATACGCTCATTAAACCATTCTTAATGATTGTGTTTTCTTACAAAAGTGCTGGCAATGTCTGACCACTTGATACCCAGCCCCTTTAAAGAGAACATAATCTAAAGTAGGACATCTTCTATCGGGTGATGAAGGAACTAACTACAGGATAAATAAAACTATCTCTTGTTAATTAAAGGGATATAAGTGGGGTAATTAATTAAGGAAACTTGACAAAGAGCAAAAAACAATTTTCTTTGTTTAAAACGCTTGCATTATGAAACTAAGTATACTAAGATGTGAATTGTTAAGGGGAAGGGGTGGTATCATCGGTAAATCAGTTAAGGTTCGCCAAACACTTATTTACTCGACAGATACTACCTATAAACCTTACGATAAAAGTCGTTTAATAATTTTAATAAATAATTTTGTGAAAGAAAAAATTAAAAAAGATAGATGGGCGGAAGATACTATGATATTCGTTTCAAGAGATACGAGAGCGAAGTTAAAAATGAAGGCATTATTATTAACTGACAAAGGTGCTAAGAAGAGCTTAACAGTAAAAGAACTCTTAGAAAGATACGCAAATGAAAAGTAAATGTGCTTTGTGCGATAACGGAATTATCACTCATAAAAATAGTTTTGAACCTTGTCCAGTATGTAGAAAAGAAGAAATAAAGAGAGCATACGATTACAGATATGGAAAGAGTCAATATAAATTACATTGTAGTAAAGGAAGTCAAGAGTTTAAAATCAGATTAGATAAAAAAAATATATGCAAAACTATTTAAAACAAAGAAAAGAAATAATCTGGGAACGTAAATATGGGACAGTCGCTTGTGTCCTATCTTGTATAGTTTTATTCACGTTTTTAATAGCAATATACAAATGAAAAAAGAAATAGAAAACTTAATAACAAAGTCTGCATATAGAGATATTCAAATCGAGATGTTAAAGAAAGAACACGAAGGAATGATTATCTCAAAAGAAGTTGTAAATGAGATAATTGTAGACTTAGAAAAGAAAATGGACTTAGACGAGATAATGAAAGACCAAGAGAAAAAAGAATCTGCTGAAGAACACGAATCAACGCCAAGTGCAGGAGATGAAGATTGTGCCACTTGTGAATATTGCCAAGAAAAGATAGTTGATGAAGATGAGCATAATATGAGTGCAGGTGACGAAAGTATTACTATTTGCGAGGCTTGTTATGAGCATTTAAATTAAAATAAAAATATGTCTATAAAAATACATGGAAAGGATTACGTTCAAGTTTTTGAAAGAGAAATTATGGCAGGAGACAATTTTGTTGGTTCTAAAACAGAAGTGTTACTTCATTCGCCCGTGGTTATAAAAGTAACCGTAACAACAAAAAAAGGTATATTTGAAGGTATTAGTTCTGCTAATCCAACAAAGGCAATAGAAAAACAAACTCCTTACGAAGTAGCTGAAACTTCCGCACTTGGCAGAGCTTTAGGTTTTGCTGGTTACGGAATATCAGGAAGTATTGCAAGTGCAGATGAAATGAAGAAAGTAAAGGTCGCAGAAGATGATGTAGTTGAAGACTAAAATGGAAAGGAAAGAATGGAACAAATTTCTTGATGGTTATTTAACAACTGGAAAAGTATTGTCTGAAGACTATGAGAAATTGAATGAAATACAGGTTGCTATAATACAAGAGATTAAAAAATCTTTCGCTAGAATAAATAAACCAATTATTAACAAAGTTCATCACTCACTACAAAACAATGATATTCTTACAAAAACAGGATAAAAATATAGAACAGAATAAAACTAACGGAAACGAAAGACTCCCCTATTTCAGATTAGTTTTAGCACCTGAAAAAGAAGGTGGCGAATGGAAAGAACTCGGTGCTTTTTGGAAAGCAAAATCAGGAAAAGGTTATTCAGGAAATTTTGCTAAAAACGTGCATATCACGATTGATGAAAAAACTACAGATGTATCAACTGACTAATATAGTGTTATTTCGCTTAATTTGCCCTCTAGGCGTTGTTTAGAGGGATAATGCGACAAAAGTATATGAAACCAAAACAAACACAGCTAGAGCGAATTAAAGGCAAACTAAAAAGAGACGGGTTTATCACTAGAAACGAATGTATAAATTTGCCCTACAATAAAATTACAAGACTTTCACAATACATAATGCTTTTACGA
Source organism: uncultured bacterium (assembly GCA_903916135.1). Classification (GTDB taxonomy): domain Bacteria; phylum Bacteroidota; class Bacteroidia; order Bacteroidales; family CAIWKO01; genus CAIWKO01. Next base: position 5,797 of record CAIWVT010000413.1, on the reverse strand, counting down.
CAACAAGGTTATGAAATTGATATGAAAGAAGTTAGAGATGAAAAAGGACTAGATACAATTTACACTTTAGTAAAAAAACCAGCAGAAAAAGAGTTTAAGATAATAGAAAGGAATGGCGAGAGAGTAGCAATAATTGTAAATAAAAATGCAGAAATTCAACATTAAGATATTAGATAAAAAACTTTCCTTTAATTCTGAAACTCACAGAGCATTATTCAATCAGTTTTTATCGGACAATGAAGGAAAGATAATCCAGGTGAGTAAGTTTGTGCCGATAAGAACAAATCAGCAGAACAAGTTTTATTGGAATTTTTTATCAATCATAGAATCTGAAACTGGAAATCTTGCTTCATCTATGCACGAGGAATTTCGTAGAACTCTTTTACCGCCAGAATGGATTAAAGGGATAAAGGGAAACGATATAAAGATTCCACATTCAACAACAACCCTAAGCAAAAATGAGTTTGGTGAATATATCGATAAGATAAGTGCTTTAATTGAAATCCCAGTTCCTGACGCCGAGAAATGGTTAGAAGAAAATGGTTATATATCGAACAAAAAAAGATATTATTAAGATAGGCTTGACAATTATTTTACTAGGTATAAAATTACACTATGTTAAAAATCGCATTGACTAAATTATCGTTTGAGAAAGCCAAATTTGAAAAAGGTTTTTCTGGGGTTTTTTGCGATTCCCTCGAAATTCTCTTGAGTAAAGTTTGGCTCTTTTAGATTGTAATTTTATTAAAAATCGCTATGAATAAAGCAGAAAAAAATTTCTTTTTCGTAAATAGGGAACTACTTAATTCGGATAGGTGGCTTGTTGAAAAATTTACTAGAGCACAAGCATGGGTTGATTTATTCGGTTTAGCTCAACACACTGATAGTTATTTCTACATTAGAGGTATCAGAATTGATGTTAAAAGGGGTCAATTAGCATATTCTCAACTTTCGTTATCAAAAAGATGGAAATGGTCAAGAAATAAAGTTAGGCACTTTCTTAGAGAGTTAGAAAACAATCAAGATATTGCACTTGAAACGAACCACCAGAATATTGACCTAACAACCTTGATAACTATAGTCAAATACGATTTGTGGCAAGGAAAAAAGACACCAGACGATACACCAGAAGGACACCAGAAGGACACCAAACGAATCACATACAATAAAGATAATAAGGATAATAATGAGAATAAGAATACTAATACAGGAGGACAAAGTCCTCCCACACCACAAGAAACTACCTTAAAGTTCTTTGAAATGAATACAAACAAAGGTGGTGATTACGAAGAATTTATAAGTAAAATGATTATTTCTACGAAGTTACCGAAAGAAAAGATAGTGGAAGAATTAAAGAAATTTACAGAATACTGGACAGAATTAAACTCTACAGGAACAAAACAAAGGTGGCAAAAAGAGAAAGTGTTTGAAGTAAAGCGAAGATTAACAACTTGGTTGAATAATAATAACAAATGGTCGTCTAATAATACTAAACAAAAAATAGCGTGGATATAAAATATTTTAAAGTGAAATATGGATTTGATGAAACTCAGTATTGTCAAATTACAAGTGAAGAACTACCAAAAGCATACGGAATGTTTTTATCACAGGAAGGAAATGGAATATTTAGTGATGGAACAGCAATAAGAGCTAAAGATATTATAAGAATTGAACCAGACTGGCATAAAGTAAGAGGTTGGAATAAAGGTTGGAAAATGGAATTAGAGGATTATGAAGACATAAAACCACTTGAAAGGAGTTATCAAGAAACACAAAGTCAAGCAAAAGAGATAGCAGAATATGCTATGAAAAATGGAAAGATGTCATTACTTTCAAAACCAATGTCGGAAATAAAAGAATTGCTTGGATTTGATAAAATTGAAAAGCAACCAGAAATAAAGAAAATATCAGATGATTTAGTAAATAAATTTAAAATATAATGGAATCAAAACTAAAACAAATTAACATCATAGTAGAAGAATACCGCCAAGCACTTCAGGAAGCGGTAAAACTGGATGAAGAAGAAAAAGATATAAAGTTAAAACAACAAGCTAACCGAAAGCGTTTGCAAATGGCGAGGGAGAGTTTACAAGGTTTGAGGGGGAATTTATAAGTTTAATTATAAAAATATATGGATAAAAAAAATAACACAGGATTAGACAACAGCGGTTATCGCAACAGCGGTGATTACAACAGCGGTTATCGCAACAGCGGTGATTACAACAGCGGTGATTACAACAGCGGTGATTACAACAGCGGTTGTCGCAACAGCGGTTATCGCAACAGCGGTAATTACAACAGCGGTGATTACAACAGCGGTTGGTTTAATACAAATGAACCAAAGATGAGATTTTTTAACAAAGATTCAGATATAACTTATTCGGAATTTAGTAAAAATTTAATTGTATATCCCGATTTACACACTTGTCACTGGGTAGATTACAAAGATTTACCAAAAGATGAACAGAATACTGACACTAAAAATATGGACGGTAAATTAGTTACAATGGATTATAAAGAAGCGTGGAAAGAGTATTGGGGTAGAGCAAGGGAGAGTGATAAGAATTTCTTTAAAACTTTGCCTAACTTTTCAGAAGAAATTTTCTTCGCAATAACTGGTATAAAAGTAAACGAAGAAATCCAAGAAGTAACAATGGAACAAGTTTGTGCGAAGTTTGGTAAGAATGTGAAGATTAAAAAAGTAGGCACTAACTAAATTAAACAAATGACCCAACAAAAAACAATTAAAAGTGTGATGGAGGAGTTTGAGAAAGAATTTACCAACGATAATTGGTGTGATTGTTGTGGAGAATATGAAAGTTCAGGTGGTAGAAGAAAGGTAAAAGATTTCATTTCCTCCTCAATCAAGGATGTGCTTATTGGGGTAGTGCCAAAAGAACACGATAATTATAAAGACATTTACGAATCACTACCAAGTCATGTTCGGGGTAGAATAGATGGCTGGAACGATTGTCGAGAAACTTTACTCACCAACATAAATCGTGTGTTGGAAGAAAATAAATAAAAGATATGACACAATTACAAAAAGAACAGTTAATGCCTGAACAATACAATAATCTTGGTGATGCAATTGGTATCATAATGGACAAAGAGGAAAAACAAAACCATTGCATAGAAGATGAAAAAAATATGGTTACTTGTATGAGATGTGGATTGATAGAAGAAGGAGAAGAGAGGTCGGTGGGAGAAACAGATGAAACATATTACCTTTGTGATAATTGCGATGGTGAAATGAATGGATAATATGACAATAAAAAAATGCAAAGTCTGTGGTATTGAATTTAAAACTAGGACTTCTACAAAATATTGTCCACCACACAGAAGAGAACAAAGAATACTAAGGGAACAAAGCAATATAGATTATTGTAATCAAGTAAAAGAAGCATTAACCCCCAGTCGAATATTATCAGATGAAACATTAGAAAAATAGAATATGAGAACAATAGAACAAAACATAGTCCATAATAAAATTGTCAAAAACTTCAAAGAAGAGACTATTAAAAAAATAAAGTATCTTACTGTAATTATGCCGATAGTTTTCGCCCTTTTATTAACATCCTGCTTCTGGGCAATAATCGCTGTTTTTATGTTAATTTTATCAGAGAAATATTAACAATTCCTCCCAAGTCCTTGTCGGGGACTTGAATTAAAATAAATAGAATGATGAAGAAATATCAGATAATATATGCAGACCCACCGTGGGGAAGCAATAGTCAGTTTGGTAGGGATAAAAACAAAGGAAACGGACAGCATTACCCCTTAATGACTTTACAGGATATAAAAGATTTACCGATTAGAGAACTTGCTGATGAAAATTGTATTTTATTTCTTTGGGTTGTAGATACACAATTATTTGATGCAGGGGAAGTTATTAAAGAATGGGGATTTACTTATAAGACAGTTGGCTTTACTTGGGCAAAAGAAACGGTAGCTGGAAAAGACCATTTTGGAGTAGGAATGTGGACAAGAAAAAATCCTGAAATGTGTTTAATCGCAACAAAGGGAAAAATAAAAAGATTGAACGCTGGAATCAGGCAATTACAAAGATATAAAGTTAGAGAACACTCAAGAAAGCCAGATGAGTTTCGCCACGAGATAGTAAAATTAGTCGGAGATTTACCTAAAATAGAACTCTTCGCCAGACAAAAAACAGAGGGCTGGGATGTCTGGGGAAATGAAGTGGAATCAGATATAAATTTATTAACCGCAGTGTAAAATCTGCTAAAAGAAATAGAATGATGAAGAAAGAACTGTGGACAACTGAAATTTCGTTAAATTATCTTTTTGAGCCATATTCCTGCGACACTATTACACAACTTTCCGTCAAGTAAGTGGTAAATCTAAAAGATTATTTGGCGGAGTTTGCCTGAATATCGTCAAACAAGAGCTTAACCACAAGGCGGAAATTGATAAAACGAGATGATAGATTTGACAAAACCTAACGATGGGTATATACTTGAGGGGTAAGTTCATTGACAACTGAATAGGGGTAAAATAAAAAAAGATGAATAACTTAAGAATGGACTTAACTGGTAAAACAGTTTTAGTTCTTAAAAAAGTATTGAAGCCAAGCATCACAGACAGAAGATTTTTGTGTGAAGCTGGATTCGGATGTTTTAAAAACACTAATGGAAAGCAGATTTATGGGAAATGGCTATGTGATAATAAAGATGGAAATATCACGGGCTATGATGTGGAAAGTTTAGTAGAAATAATTTAATAATATATACCCTATTCAGTTTAAATGACTTATTAAAAATTATGAAAAATAATCTCAAAGAAATATGGCTTGAAGAATATATAGGAAAAGATGGTTTGTGTATATTATGTAAAAATTCTGGTTATATAAAAAACGAAAATAAAAAAATATGTTGTATCTGCCCTAACGGAAGGCAATTAAAAAAACTTAGAAAGATAATTGGTAATGAATAAAACAATGAAAAACAAATTTGCAGTAGCACTCGGCTCAATTAAATCAAAGAAGAAAGCTCGTGCCAGTAGGAGAAATGGAAAGCTCGGTGGTCGCCCAAAGAAAGTTATTACCCTAACCGCAGTGTAAAATCTGCTAAAGAAGAAAAATATGAAAAAAGAAATATTAAAAAAGTGGGCTGAAAAATTACAAGATACTAATGGACTATTTTATGGTGAACTTGAATTTTATTTAGATAGTTATATTAAGAAGTTCTTTTCAGTAGAAGTAAGAGATGTTGGCTTTGAGGAGAAACACCCAATGAATAACTTAGAGTTTTGGTTAGTTGTTTCAATGTTGGTAAAAATGGATATGCTTGAATATGGAACTTCACCACGAGGGTCTTGGCTCACAGAAGATGGCAAGAAATTTAGAGAATTTTGTTTAACGGAAGAAAATCCAATAACGGTGTTGGCACATATACAATAATCTCCCCAGCAATAAAGGGTGAGATTACTAACCTAACCGCAGTATAAAATCTGCTAAAAGTTAGTTGGTAGATGGGGGAGTCAAGCCAGAGTCACCCTCTTTAATGGAGTAGTTCGTCACTATGAAAATAAAACCAGGCTGAAAAGACAACATAACGTTCTTTAGAACTCCCCACCTGCCAATTAACAAAAAATATACAAGAATAAAATGAAATTTAAAGATTATTACAAAAAGAATAAGCCCATAACACAAAAGCAATTAATAGACTTAATTCAATTTGCTTTAAACGAAATAAAAGAATGGGAGAAATTTATTAGGGAATGTAAAAAGAAACTAAAATAACATTATCAACAAAATTAATTCACTCCGAACAGAGTG
>CAIWVT010000412.1 GCA_903916135.1 uncultured bacterium | reverse complement strand
GCCAGCCACACCCATATTATCACCACGACCCCGTTTGTAGTTAGCAACAAATTCTCCAAGATTATTTGCTCTGTCGTTACGAGCTATATGACCATTCCATGGATAAATTCTACGTTCCAGAACACGTTCATAAATAGTATTGCCAATCAAACCTAAAGCTGCAAATTCCCATTCAGCTTCGGTTGGCAGACGGTATTTTGGTAATAAAATTCCATCTTCCATACGTACCTTACGTGTACCTGACCCTGTAGGGTTCATATCATAAAGATCTTTGTTAACCAAGCCTTCATATTGGCCTGCAAGGTAAGCATCCGTATTGTAATTTTCTTCATTTTGTTGATTAGGATCCATTTTCAAGACTCCTTCGCGAACCAAAATATATTCATTTACACGGTCAGTACGCCAATTACAATAGTCGGCAGCCTGAACCCAACTAACTCCAACAACTGGATAGTCGCGATAGGATGGATGGCGTAAATAATAATCCACATAAGGTTCGTTATATGCTAATTTATCTCTCCAAACCAAAGTATCGGGCAAACGTTTTTGTAATACTTCAGCATTATCAACGCCAAAAACTCTTTTGGTCCAATACAAAAATTCGCAATAATCAAAATTGCGAACTTCGGTCTGATCTAAATAAAAGGATGAAACGGTAACTCTTCGCGCGATATTATCCCAATCGTAAAGCACGTCTTGTTCTGTTCTGCCCATCATAAATGTACCACCTTCAATAAGCACTAAGCCTGGACCTGTTTCTTGTTCTTCATAAGGAACTAACTCAAAACCGCCATTTTTAGGATTATTATATTCCCACCCAGTGGTTGAGGAAACTTCTTTTTTGCACGATGTCAGAAATAATGTTGATATTGCTGCAACTGCTAAAAAACCGATGATTTTTTTTCCGTACATATTTGTCTGTTTTGTTTGTTTTTATTAATAACTAAAATTGTGGACAATTTATTGCTCTGACACGTTTATTTGGTGGTTTGCAATTAAACTGAAGTGCGAACGAAACTTCGTGAGCACCTCCTGTAGCATTGGTTAACTTTGATATTGTAAGATCGTAACTGTATCCTATTTTAAACATGCTTGCCTGTATTCCAACCATGAAAACAATAGCATCTGCATTTTTAAAGTTTTGTCTGAACCATAGACCACCAACAAAAGGATATCTACTAAAATATAATCCATAGTTGATTTCCTGAAAATTTGCTTGTTGCATAAAAAGAATGTTAGGTGATAAAGTTGGTACATGTTCGTTGCTTCTGCGACGAACTTTCTTAACAAGATTAATAACACCTCCTGCATGAACGGTAAATCTGCGTGGCATTCTACTTTTACTTATAAACCCTTCATCCGGTTGCGTGAGATGGTGGACAGCAAAACCGACAAAATATTTTTCACCATAACCAAGCAAACCTGCAGAAAAATCAGCATTTGATTTACTTAATCTGCCTGGACGCAATTCATTCGTATTAAACACAAATCCATTTCGAGGTGAAATCATATCTCCAAAAGTCAACTTATTCCAGTCTAAACTTTTTTGAAAATAAGTTCCTTGTATTGCTAATTTCATCGAAAATTTACGATTTACTTCCAAACGGTATGAATATATTATGGATGCGGTCGTGGTGTTTAAAATGCCTTGTCCAGCACGATCTGTATTTAAAAGCACACCTATACCTCCTGAAATTTTATCAATATGTTGATCGTAGGATGCATTATAAGTTACGTAAGTTCCTGCTATGGAAGGCCATTGATCGCGAAAATTGAGAATTAATCTGGGGCAGAGCGATGTCCCAGCAAAAGCGGGGTTCAAATACAACGGATTTGCATAGAATTGAGAAAAATGCGGATCTTGCCCATAACTAGCACTTCCAGATAAGAATAAAATGAACAAAACAACTGCGTATAACTTTTTCATATTAAATATTTTTTTAGTTCAAACATATAAACGAAATTAAAGGCATCCATATTGGTAAAAGTGTAAAATATTTTTAATATT
>CAIWVT010000411.1 GCA_903916135.1 uncultured bacterium | reverse complement strand
GTGAAGCCTTCACTCAAATTGAAGGCTTCACTAACACAACAAGATTTTTTCAATAAGGCATATTTAACCATTTAAAAACAAAAAGCGCTATTTGCAGAAAATAGCGCTTTTTTTTATTTTGCCACCAAAAAACCAAAATATGCTATAAAATTATTTTATGGCGTCCTAAAATTGTTTTATGGCGTCTTATTCTTGCTGTATGGCGTCATAAACTTTTTTATGGCGTCTTAATCTTTTTTTTTCCATCAAAAACTTTTTTATGACATCATAAACTTTTTTATGGCGTCTTAAACTTATTTTATGGCGTCAAAAACTTTCTTTATGACGTCATAAAAACGGTGTTTACGTCAAAAATTTTTTTATGACGTCTTAAACTTATCTTATGGCGTCTTACACTTATTTTATGGCGTCTTAAAATTTTTTATAGCGTCATCCAACAAGGGGATGACGTCTTAGCCTTCTTTTATGACGTCATAAACTTTTTTTATGGTGTCATAAACTTTTTTTATGGTATATGTTAATAAAGAAACAACAGCAAACAAAGAAGGGATGGGAGGAAAAGATATTTGGATGATAGCAGAAATTTTTTTGATGGGAGTATATGATTTTTGGATGGGGTTGGGAAAAATGTTTATCTTTGCTGAAAAATCGTGTAAGTTACATGAATCCATATTCGTTTCTAAATTTAGGTTCAAAGAAGACAGAATATGAACAATTTAGGATGTAAGGTTAGCCTAATGGAAAAGTTTAATAAAAAAATATGCACTATTAATTAAAAAAAGAGTAATTTTACATCGGAATTTAAAATCATAATTTTTTGTTATGGAAAACATTTTGAACACTGCCTTAGCCAAAAGTCTAAGGAGATATGAACGACTTAGATGGAGACTAAGGCTGAATAAGTATATATCGACATATTATACATTTTAAATCATTAATATTCAATGTATTATATAGAAACATTCTCTGGTTTAGGTTTTGACTTCAAAATTGATTTGAAGACGAAGGCAATTGATATTGAGAATAATTCTACTTTAACCACCAAACTGCAAAATTCTGTTTTCTTTTACAAAAGCCCTAACAATACTAATACTTCATTTTACTTAATTACTACTGAATTAAGCACTAATGAATTTGAAGAAATTAGAAAATATATCTGGAATAAAAATGATGCTGATTTAATTTTCTATCATCCTAATGAAGATTCTAAATTAGGAATGTATTATGCAAAATACTCTCCTAAAAAAAGCAAAGAAGAGAGTTTTTTAGATGATTTTTCGACATTTTCAACCTCTCAAAAAGATTTAGACAAAATTGAATGGATCAAACATTGGCAGTTTGATAGTGGAATATTTTGGTTAAATTATCATTCCTTCATTGATAAAGCAAAATACATAGGAATAGATAAAGAGTTAGTTGCTACTTTGAAGGTTTTAAAAGAACAATTAAATGAAAGACTACTCAAATTAATTTCAGAAGAAAATAAACGTAATGAAATCGTTCAAGCCTTAATAGATAGAACTTTATATATTAAGTATTTAGAAGATAATCATATTATCAACTCCCATTTCTACGAACATTATTTTAAAGATACCACTCTTGATTACGGAAAATTATTAGAGAATAATTCAAATACAGACATAAATAATCTGTATAAAATAATTCACGAAATTTTTAATAATGCATTATTTGACCAACCCACAATAGATAATAAATTTTTGACTAATGATGTTCGTAGGTTGATTGCTACTTCATTTAAAGCAAACTTAAATACTGGGCAATTAAGATTATTCGATTTTCGATTTGATATATTACCAGTCGAATTTATAAGTTATATATATGAAGTTTTTTTATCAGAAAAACAAAAGGAAAACGGAATTTACTATACTCCAAAGAAATTAGCCCAATTAATTGTTGATGAGGTCATAAATGAAGATAGAATAGGTTCAATTTTAGACCCTTCAAGCGGTTCGGGAATGTTCCTTATTATTGGATATCAAAGGCTTTTAGAAATTGCACAGAAACAAAAATTAGAGCCGGAAAATAATATTGAAAAGATAAAGTTTAGAACTAAACTTTTATTTGATAATATTTTTGGCATTGAAAAAGAAATTACAGCCCAAAGATTTACACTTTTTTCACTTTCATTGCAAATATTTATTGGCATTAATCCTATTGATATAAAAGAATTTATAGCAAAAGAATTAAAGGAAAATAAAAAGATTGATTTGTTTTCTGAATATTCATTTTTTGAAAACATAAAACATACAAATACTCTTAATGTATCTGAAAAAACATTTGATGGTAAGCAATTTTCTTATTTGATAGGGAACCCTCCGTTTTTTGAAATACCCTATACAGAAGATTACAAAAATGAAATTTCATTTTTAAATTCCTATAAAGTTACTTTGACAAACGAAGAAAGTGTAATAGCACGAAATATCGTTGGGAAGTCTCAAATATCTCAATGCTTTTTTCTAAAAATCAAAGACTGGAGCAACCAAGATACAAGATTTGGTTTTGTTTCCAATAGTTCTAATTTTTATAATGATTATTCAGAGAACTTTCAAAAGTATTTTTACTCTAATTTCGGAATAGTAAAGATATATGAACTTTCAAGAGTAAAAAAAATATTATTTGAAAAGGCAAAAGAAAGCGTTGTGGCAATTATTTTTACTAATCAATATAACGATAATATTATAGATTATTATTCTGTTGATTTAGGGTTATTTTCTGAAAAACCATTTGAGTTGTTGATAATTCAAGAGGATAAAGTAATTCAAATTGAGCAAAATGAATTAATCTCTGAAAAAATAAAATTAAGAGATTTTTTAGTAGGTAATAAATATGATAGAAGTTTAGTTCAAAAAATACATTGCCAGAGCGATTTTTTAGGTAATCATCTTATTGTTCTTGAAGGTTCAAAAAGCAAAATAAATAATGGATTGCAAATTGTTGGAAAAGAGCAAATAATATCTGAATTTAGTATTTCAGAAAGTGAATGGAAGAACTCAACAAAAAAAGAAAGACAAACGTACTCTTTAAAATTCAAAAAAAAATATACAAATACATTTCCAGATTTAAATTTTCCCTTTCCCTTATATGAACCAAAAGACTTATTAAAATTTTCTTTTAGTAAACCAAGGAAATATTTAGGAGATATTTCTAATTTTCAAAGAACAAGGAATAGCAATATTTATTCTCTTCCAAAGATATTAATTAATAGAACTGGAAATGATTTAAAAGCAGTTGTTAGTTTTGAAAACATCTTTTACAATTTTGACATATATTCTATATTTCTCAATGATGATAAAAACATTTTCTTCTTTACAGCGTTAATCAATTCATTTTTAATCAACTTTTTTATTGACCTTTTTTACCGGAAAAGAGTTGATGGTTCTTTTCCCAAAATAGGGCATGATGCTATTCAAAATATCCCTATTCCAAAAGAATTAGACCAAGTTTTAGCAACTAAAATATCCAATATAAGTAAATACCTAACCGAAGATAAATATGGATATTTAGAAAAGCAAAAAGAATTAAACGAACTCATTCTTGATTTATATGAGTTGTCATATTGGGAAAAACAGAGAATTAAAGATTATTTTTTACCAAAAGTAAAAATTGGAAGGGATAAGAAATTTTTGGATAATTATAAAACAACCTTAATGGAAGTGATAGGTTTCTATCTTAAAAATTCTATTTATATAGAAGAAGCCTCAACGAATTTTAAATTGATTGTTGTGAAAATATCATTAAACAACAATTCTGATACACCAAAAGCAGAAAAAGCAAAAAAGTATATCTTAAACGAAATTTTTGAACAAAATCCAAATGGGAATTTCTTAGCCAGTCAAGAAAAGATTTACGGTAAAGATTGTGTTTATATAATTAAAGATGATATAAATAAAAATTGGACAGAAACAAAAGCGTTTGAAGACGGACAAGATATATTAAAGCATTTGATACATAATGAAAATGGAGAGAGAATACATTAGAATAAAAAAGCCCTCTCCAATACCAAACTTTGTTCCTCTTTTAAAAAAGTTGGATGATGATTTTTGGAAAAAATGGATTTTCTACCATTTACTTACATTCTATAAAAATTTCAATAGCATCGAATTAAAAGATAAGATTGAGAATGAAAGAAAAAAATTATTTCCAAGAGTTGAAAGAGAAATAGCTAAATTTTTAAGGAATAACCTAAATGCTGATAGGGAATTTGGTTATCATTTTACCGCTTTTGGAGAAAATACTAATGATGAAGATATTGAAGGTAATTATGATGTTACCATACATAGTACAAATTGGAAAAGCAAAGATTTTCACTTCGAGTGTAAAAATTTAGATGGTAGCAAAGATTTAATAAGTAAATATGTTTACTATAATACATACAAAAAAGACCCAAACAATGAATATGTTTTTGATGGTGGCGTTTTTCGCTACTTCAATAGGAAATATGCTCAAAAACTGAATTTTGGCGGTATGATAGGTTTTGTGTTAAAGGGAGATATTCCCAATGCGAAATATAAGATAATAACCAAACTTAATGAAAAATTCAATACTACACCAAATGGAGATTTATTAAGAGTTATTGACAATTCCTTAGAGCAAAATAATTTTACTTTCGATAGTTATCATAGCAGATTAAGTTCTGAATTTGTAATACATCATTTGCTCTTTGATTTCTCAATCACACGATCCGTCCAGACCTCGCTTTTCTCTACTCAGTAAACTACCTAAATTCAGCAAATGTATTACCTTGAAATACTTTAAGGACTTCTAACCGCATTGGCTTAAAAATAAAGTTCTCCCAAGCTTCCAACCCCTTGTAGCTCGTAGTACCGTTGTGCCTAAGTTTGCAACTTCGCACTTAATAAAAGGTAGTTTGTAAAAAAAGAAAAATTAAAAGCGTATATTTGCATTTGAATGTAGATGCAAAGTACAAATTAAACAATGCGCAGTTGCAAACTTCGCATAACTGGTTTACGCTCCGAGAGTGTTAGAAACCAAAAAAGAAAAAGAATAAAAACTAAAAAAATGAAAGCAATGACTGAGCAGGAAATAATAGAAGCAATTGAAAAGGAATTGAATTTTAAATTCGACGACGGCTTAGATACCTCATTGGACTAAGGCAATATAATATCATTACTTGCTCCATTATAATCCAAACCAAATCGCTATTTTTTCTTTTTCACCCATTTTTTCGGAGCTTTGTCCTTTTGCATCTTTATAGAATCTTTGAGCAAAGATATTTCCTGCAAACAATCTTCCGAACACCCGCTTAGTGCGCTTTGGTCGAGCCGCACATGGATATAAACAGGTTGATGATCCGAAAACTCAAAATTACAATTAATAGCCTTCACCCGATCCACCACTATATTTGGCGAAGTGATAAAGAAATCATATATCGTTGTCGGAGTAATTCCCCGTTGGTATGCCGTATTCACATCACGATTCGTAGGCGTCTTTTTATCAAAAGCATACTGCCAATTATTCGGCACAAAATCCTTTGGAATCATTGGAGTTCCTTGCTTCTTTACATATCCTGAGTTAAAAATAAGCTTTTCATAACTTGGCGGATTCTGATTCCAATCGCCTCCCACGATGACATAGTTTCCGTTGGCATATTCTGTCAACAAGAACCCTCGCAGCATCCACAATTCATATTGCCGCAACATATCAGCATTTTCAAACGCCGAATTGTGCAGATTAATCAACACAAGCTCTTTCCCATTGCTCAATTGATAGCGTTGCAACATAAAACATCTATCTAACATGAGCAATTTCATGGGCCAAGAATAATTTACGGGATACGCATAGCGAACACAAGAGGTTGGCGCAAACCGCGAAAACGTCGTTATGCCGGAAACCACGTATCCCATAGGTTTAAATAGAGGCACAGGCACATATTTCACGTTATAATTAGTAGCAAAGCTAAAAGAATAATTCAGTAGCGCCTGCGAAAAAACAGAAAGCTGATTGGCATAATAACTCCTTCTGGCAGCAGTGTCCACTTCCTGTAGCATAATGAAATCCACCGAATCATTCTCTGAAAGAAATTGAAAAACACCGTTCAAATTCTTTTGAAAACTAATGGCATCGGGACGCACTTGGGTGCCTCCGTCATAAAAAAAGTCCATTTTTTTATCCAGCCCACAATAACCGATATTCCAGATAAGCAATGTAAGGTCTTGTTTCTCAATTTTAGTTTTCTTGGCAGTATTTTTCACGATTATTTTCTCAGAAGGTGCCGGCTGATAATCGGTCTGCTGCAAATAAATGAGAAGTGCAATAAAAGCTGTAACTAGGACAGTAATTGCAATAATGGCATAGCGTAGTGCTTTCCTCAAAACCTTTATGACTGCTGTAGATTTCATTTTTTTATACAAAAATAAAACATTTTTCTCATTGTCCATGAATTATTTTTGAAATTCAATACGAAACCCTAATTCAAATAAAACAAAACGGAGGGATATACCCTCCGTTTTGTTTCAAAAAACTGCTATTATTCTACAATAATCTTTTCTATATGCGAATAATCCTTTGTAATCAATCGAATGAAATACATACCTTTTGGATAAGACTTCAAATCAATAGGCTTATTAATTATTGCAGCATCCGGGAGTTGTTCTGAATAGACTATCTGTCCGTTTATGCTGAAAATACTCAAGTTAATGCTTTCGTTTATTCCGCTTACATTAATAACGAACTTACCATCTGATGGATTTGGAGACACCGTAATCACAATGTCTTTAGTATCCTCATTGATTCCTGCCGTACTTCCACCCGAATTCGATCCTTGCGGACCATAACCTGGTGTTGTAGGTTGTTTATTTATAACAACAACAGAAGCTGGCGAAACACAACCACTTGAATTCATTACCGTATAGTTATAGGTTCCATTTACCAAATTCGAAATCGTCGTGCTTACAGTTGAACCACCAATAGCACCTGGGTTTATAGACCATGTACCTGCCGGCAAACCACTTAAATTAACACTCCCTGTTGCAACAGTGTATGTTGGCTGAACTATTGTGCCAACTATCGGTGCAGTAGGTGTTGTAAGCTGTGGATTGATAACAATATTTGTTGTACCAAGCGATGTGCATCCTGCCGCATTTTTAACGGTATAAGAATAGGTGCCCGCAACCAAAGCTGTTATGGTTTTACTGTTAGCTGTTCCCGTAATTCCTCCCGGGTTAATAGTCCAACTTCCAAGTGGCAACCCACTTAACATTACACTTCCTGTAGCAACCGTACATGTAGGCTGTGTAATTGTCCCAACAACCGGAGCCGTAGGTGTTGCTGGCTGCGCACTAATCGCAATATTTGCAGAAGAAAGAGAAATACAATTCCCGGACGTAACTTTATAGGTATAAGTTCCTGTTGCCAATCCGCTGATAGTTGTGCTGCTTCCTGTACCACCACTTGTAACAATATTTCCCGGTGTACGAGTTAGCGACCAAGTTCCAACTGCAGGCAACCCATTCAAAATGACACTGCCTGATGATACTGCACAGGTAGGCGGCGTAATTGTACCTATCGTTGGAGCTGTTGGAACCAAAGGTTGAGCATTTATAACCACATTAGCTGATAGTCCCGAAACACACTGCGCCGAATTCTTCACGGTATAAGTATAGGTGGTACCCGCTGCAAGCAATGTAATCGCTTTGCTTGTTCCCGTTCCTGTAGTAGTTACGGCTCCGGGGGTTCTTGTAAGCGTCCATGTGCCGGTTGATGGCAGCCCGCTTAAGATTACGCCTCCCGTTGCAACTGTACACGTTGGTTGTGTAATAGTTCCTACTGTTGGTGCTGCCGGAGTGGCAGGTTGTGCCGTAATAACGAAACTTGTTGACACTGCCGAAACGCATCCTGCTGCACTGGTTACTTTATAGGAATAAGTACCTGCAGTTAATCCGCTAAAAGTTGTGCTCACGCCGGTTCCTGTTGTTGTTACTAAACCTTGTATTCGAGTTATCGTCCAAGTTCCTGAAGCCGGCAAACCACTTAAAACAATACTTCCTGTAGCTTCAGAGCATGTAGGTTGTGTAATTGCGCCAATAGGAGCTGTTGGTGTTGCAGGTTGAGTATTGATAACCACACTATCTGAAACTAAGGAAGTACATCCAATCGAATTTGTTACTGTGTACTTATAAGTTCCCGCAGCAAGTCCACTAATAGTTTTACTAGTGCCCGTACCTGTTATAGAACCTCCCGGACTTCTTGTTAGGGTCCATGTGCCAGTGGCAGGCAAGGAATTTATTACAACACTTCCTGTTGCTAAAGCGCAGGTAGGTTGAGTAATAGTTCCAATCGTTGGGGTTGTCGGTACAGCCAATGCAGCAATAATTGAAACATTTGCCGAAGGCACTGATGTACATCCCGAAGCAATAGTAACAGCATAGGTATAAGTTCCGCTTCCAAGTCCCGTAATTGTTATACTTGTCCCCGAACCGATAGTAACATTTCCATAAGGTGTGTCAGCCAATGTCCATGTTCCCGTTGCAGGCAATCCATTTATTACAACACTTCCTGTGGGTGTGGTACAGTTCGGTTGAGTAATTGTTCCAATAATTGGAGATGTTGGAGCTGTTGCTGGTTGTGGATCAATCGTAATATTAGCTGAAGATAATGAAACGCATCCTGACACATCAGTAATAGTATAGGTATAAGTCCCGGGTGTAAGCCCAATGATTGTTTTGCTTGTACCTGATCCGGCAGTAGTAGTTAATCCGGGAGTTCTAATTAATGTCCAGGGTCCTGATCCCGGCAATCCGGTAAGCAGTACACTTCCGGTAGCTACTGAACATGTTGGTTGAGTAATTGAGCTTGCAATAGGAGCACTTGGAGCCGATGACGGTTGCGAATTAATTGTAACATTTGCCGTAGCTGCTGAAACACATCCTGCAGAATTCGTTACCGTGAAATTATATGTTCCTGTTGGAAGTCCCGAAAAAGCTGCATTCGTACCTGTTCCTGTCGTTGTAACACCTCCTTGGACTCTAGTTACTGTCCAAGTTCCAGAGGATGGCAAACCAAATAAGCTAATACTTCCTGTCGAAACTTGGCAGGTTGGATGCGTAATTGCTCCTAAGGTCGGAGAAGCAGGTGTTACAGGTAGTGCATTTATGACAACACTTGAAGATAATGTGGATACACATCCATAAGAATTTGTTACGGTAAAAGTGTATGTTCCCGGTGCCATGCTGGATAGTAACATACTTGTTCCGGTTCCTGTAGTAGTAGTCCCTGATGGATAACTTGTCAATGTCCATGTTCCTGTAGAAGGCATTTGATTCAAGTAGGTGCTTCCTGAATGAATTAAACATGTAGGTTGGGTTGTTGTTCCTATCACAGGTGCAGATGGCGGAGTTGTGGATGGCTGTGGATTTATGACTATTGTGGATGATGACATTGAAGTACATCCTGCAACATTCGTAACCGTATAATTATAACTGCCACTTGCTAATCCCGAAATCGTATAACTTGTCCCCGAACCAATAATTCCTCCCGGATTCATAGTCCAAGTACCTACCGATGGCAAACCAATCAGAACAATACTACCAGTTGCAGAATTGCAATTGGGTTGTATAATGTTAAAGACCGAAGGTGCCGATGGCGTAGCTGCTTGCGCATTAATTACAACAATTGTTGATGTATCCGAAATGCAGCCATTTACGTTGGTTACGGTGAAATTATACGTACCCGCAGCAAGTCCAGTAATTGTTCTGCTCACTCCAGTTCCATTAATACCACCCGGATTTATCGTCCAACTACCCGTTGCAGGCAAACCACTTAATACCACACCACCTGTTGCTACTGCACAAGTAGGTTGGGTTATGGTTCCAACAATTGGAGCTGTAGGCAAAGAAAAGATTGGTTGTACGTTAATAACTACATTATTTGATGGGGCCGAAATACATCCAACACTATTTGTAACCGTATAATTATAAGTACCTGTTGCCAAATTTGTAATTGCCATACTTGAACCGGTTCCCACTATGCCATTTGGATTTATCGTCCAATTTCCTGAAGATGGCAACCCATTCAATACTACACTTCCGGTAGCTATTGCGCAGGTTGGTTGAATTATTGTTCCAATGGAAGGTGCTGATGGAGTTATCGGTTGAGGATTGATGATTACCGTAGTTGACAATGAAGTACAACCAACATTATTTTTAACAGTAAAAGAATATAATCCCGTGGCTAATCCCGATACTGTAGTGCTTGATGTTGATCCTGTTATTGCCCCCGGATAAATTGTCCAATTGCCCGCAGGTAAATTGCTCAATGTAACGCTTCCCGTTGCCAGTGTACAACTTGGTTGGACAATACCGCTTACTATTGGCGTTGCAGGAGTTACTGGTTGAGTATTAAACGTAACGCTTGCTGATGGCAAAGAGGTACATTCAACACTATTTGTAACGGTATATGAATAGGTTCCTCCTGCATATCCATATACAGTCGTGCTTGAACTATTACCTGACATTGATCCTGGATTAATAACCCAGTTTCCGGCAGGCAAGCCCGTTAATACAATTGCTCCTAAAGGAACTGTACAACTTGGTTGAGTAATTGTTCCAATAGTGATAGGTGCTGGAGTAACAGGTTGAGTAAATATCACTACATCACTTGCTGGTAAAGAAGGACAACCAAAGGAATTATAAACAATAAAATTATATGTTCCTGCGGCTAAACCTGATATTGTTGCTGTGTTTGTAGAGCCAGTATATGAACCCGGATTAACAGTCCAGTTACCATCAGGTAAACCACTCAAGGCTACGCTACCCGTAGCTGATGCGCAAGTCGTTTGTGTAATTGCACCTGTTACAAGCACTTCTGGGATTGGGTTAACTGTAATATTATTAACCGTTTGTTCAGGTGCTGTACATCCATTGGAATTAATATAGTTTACACTTATGGATTCTGTTCCAATAGTATTCCATGTAACAGTTGCAGTATTACTTGTGGTGGTTCCTCCCGATGTAAATGTACCTCCCACAATTGACCAATTATAGTTTGTCATACCGACTTCTGTTGTATAAACATTTCCTGTGGAATTCAAACAAACAGGGTTAGGTCCTGTAATAGTTGGTACAGGTAGTGCATTAACCGTTACATTATACACTGTCGGACTTCCTGCCGTACAGGAATTTCCATTTGTATAATTTACGCTTATGGACTGTGCTCCTACTGTATTCCATGTTACTGTGGCTGTATTGCTTGAGGTTGTTCCGCCCGAAGTAATTGTTCCTCCCACAATAGTCCAGAGGTAATTTGTCATACCGGTTTGCGTGGTATATACATTTCCTGTCGAGTTCTGACATGCAGCAGTTGGTCCTGAAATTGCAGGCACAGGCAACGCATTAACAGTTACATTATATGTTGTTGGACTTGCTGCTGTACATGAATTTCCATTGGTATAATTTACACTTATGGATTGTGTCCCAACATTATTCCAAGTTACGGTTGCAGTATTACTAATAGTTGTGCCTCCTGATGTTATCGTACCTCCAACCACTGTCCATAAATAATTTGTCATGCCTGTCTGGGTTGAATAAACATTGCCTGTCGAGTTCTGACATACTGGTGTCGATCCGCTAATAGAAGGAATCGGTAACGCATTTACCGTAACATTATAAACTGTTGCGCTAGCCGCCGTACAGCCATTGCCATCTGTATGATTTACACTGATGGTTTGTGCCCCAACAGTTGTCCAGGTTACTGTTGCTGTATTATCACTTGCTGTTCCCCCTGAAGTAATAATTCCACCTACAATTGACCATACATAATTTGTCTGACCGCTTTGCGTTGTGTAAACATTCCCTGTTGAGTTTTGACATGCAGCAGTTGCACCTGATATCGTTGGTACAGGTAAAGCATTTACGGTTACATTATATACTGTAGCACTTCCTGCGGTACATGAATTTCCATTGGTATAATTTACACTTATGGATTTCGCACCGACTGTAGTCCAAGTTACGGTGGCTGTACTGCTTGTTGTGGTACCTCCCGAGGTAATTGTTCCTCCAACTATCGTCCAAAGATAATTGTTCATACCCGATTGTGTAGTATAAACATTGCCCGTTGAATTCTGGCATGCTGCCGTTGGACCTGTTATGGTTGGTATAGGTAGTGCATTTACAGTTACATTATAAACGCTTGGGCTAGCTGCCGTACATGAATTCAAATTGGTATAGTTCACACGTATGGATTGTGTTCCTACAGAATCCCATGTTACAGTTGCTGTATTGCTTGCTGTTGTTCCTCCCGAAGTAATTGTTCCCCCCACAATAGTCCAAAGATAATTGGTCATGCCTGTTTGAGTGGTATAAACATTGCCTATCGAGTTCTGACATGCAGCAGTTGCCCCTGAAATTGTAGGTACTGGTAAAGCATTAACAGTAACATTATAAGCTGTTGCGCTTGCTGCTGTACATCCATTGCTATTAGTATAGTTTACGTTGATAGATTTCGCTCCTACTGTTGTCCAAGTAACTGTTGCCGTATTATCACCGCTTGTACCTCCCGAAGTTATTGTTCCTCCATCTATAGACCATACATAATTTGTCATGCCTATTTGAGTGGTATAAACATTAGCTGTCGAATTCTGGCATACTGAAGTCGCCCCTGATATACTTGGCACTGGCAAGGAATTTACTAACACATTGTATGCAGTTGGAATAGTTGCTGCACAGTTATTGGTGTTATTGTAGTTTACACTAATAGTCTGTGTTCCTACAGATGTCCATGTTACAGTGGCAGTATTGCTTGTAGTTGTGCCTCCTGAAGTAATTGTTCCTCCAACTATCGTCCAAAGATAATTGGTCATCCCTGACTGTGTTGTATAAACATTACTTGTTGAATTTTGACATACAGTTGTATTACCCGTAATTGTTGGTACAGGTAAAGCATTTACCGTAACATTATAAGCTGTTGCGCTTGCTGCTGTACATGAATTCACATTCGTATAATTTACGCTGATGGACTGTGCTCCTACTGTATTCCATGTTACTGTGGCTGTATTGCTTGAGGTTGTTCCGCCTGAAGTAATTGTTCCTCCCACAATAGTCCACAGGTAATTTGTCATACCGGTTTGCGTAGTATATACATTTCCTGTCGAGTTCTGACATGCAGCAGTTGGTCCTGAAATTGCAGGCACCGGCAACGCATTTACAATAACATTATAAGCTGTTGCGCTTGCTGCTGTACATGAATTTCCATTGGTATAATTTACACTTATGGATTGTGTCCCCACATTATTCCAGGTTACGGTTGCAGTATTACTTGTAGTTGTGCCTCCTGATGTTATAGTACCTCCAACCACTGTCCATAAATAATTTGTCATGCCTGTCTGGGTTGAATAAACATTGCCTGTCGAGTTCTGACATACTGGTGTCGATCCGCTAATAGAAGGAATCGGTAACGCATT
>CAIWVT010000410.1 GCA_903916135.1 uncultured bacterium | reverse complement strand
TTCGTTGCGGAAATCTTTGGCAAACTCAAAAACGCCTTCGTAGCCGCCCACTATCAGGCGTTTCAGATAGAGTTCGTTGGCGATGCGCAGATAGAGAGCCGTGTTGAGCGCGTTGTGATGCGTTTTGAAAGGACGCGCTGCCGCACCGCCATACAAAGGCTGCAACACAGGAGTCTCCACTTCCAAATAGCCTTTCAGATTCAGGAACTGCCGCATGGAAGTCATGATAGCAGCGCGTTTGATGAAGGTTTGTTTCACCTCGGGATTCACAATCAAATCCACATAGCGTTGGCGATAGCGCTGTTCGGCATCGGTGAAAGCATCATACACCACGGCATCTTTCTCTTTCACGATGGGCAGCGGGCGCAATGATTTGCTCAAGAGTTTGAACTCGCGCACATGGATGGTGGTTTCGCCCATTTGGGTAACAAACACAAAACCACTGACGCCAATGATGTCGCCAATGTCGAGCAAACGTTTGAAAACGGTGTTGTATAAGGTCTTATCTTCCTCGGGGCAAATGTCGTCGCGTTTAAAATACAGTTGCACTCTGCCTGTCATGTCTTGCAGCTCGATGAACGAAGCGGCACCCATAATCCTGCGGCTCATGATGCGCCCGGCAATGGTGACATTTTGATACAATGCTGTGTTGGCGGGAAAGTTCTCAAGGATTTCTTTGGAAGTGACATCCACCTCAAACAATTCGGCGGGATAGGGATTGATTCCGAGTTTATAAAGTTCGTCCAACGACTGACGACGGATTTGTTCTTGTTCGCTAAGTTCGATATTCATGATAAATTTTTTCTGCAAAATTACTATTTTTGGCTGTAACGCGATGGAATATCATAAAAAGACCTGTCTTTTAATGCAAAGACAGGTCTTTCGTTATGATGTAAGGACGTATTATTTTATAACAACAAACTTTTGTGTATCTTGAAGTTTATCGTTTTGAAACAATTTCACGATGTAGGTTCCATCCGAAAAGGCTGACAAATCAATGTCTTGTTTGTAAAAATTGTTGGTCACTTCCGAATTTTGGGTAAACAACACATTGCCTAAAATGTCATACACTTCCAATTTGATGTTTGAATTTACATCAGCATAGAAATCTATGGTGATTTTGTTTTGCGCAGGAACAGGAAACATATACGAGATGCGGGTAGCATGTTCGTTATCTTGTATGCTCGCCGAACCGCAACTGGTGAAAATTGCATCAAAACCTGTAGCTGTAGGCGGATAATTTATATCCCAATGAACAGTTTTGTCAGGGCAAACAATAGAATAGGTGGGCCAACCCGACCAGGTAAATAAACCTTGGCACATCGTTGTCACAGAATCTCCATTTCCGGCAGTACCGGCGCATGGATTCGTAACGCCGTAAGTGGTTTTGTAGGTGTTGATGGCTGCGTTGGCATCTGTATAGGAAATTCCCCAGAACTTTGTATTGCCTGTGCCCGAACCATGTGCTGTATAAGCTTGGTCAATGATAGGAGCATAGGTTTGACAATAGCCGCAACCACAATAGAAAAAGTCTAACAAAACCGATTTGCCTGTGTTTAACGTTTGATACAGATAAACTTTTGTGGCATCTGTAAACGTCAAGGAGAAATTCGGCATGGTGGTCAACACTTCAAACTTGGCTGAATTGTGAATTTGATTCGCATCAGGTAAACATTTTTTTGCATCCTGAGCTGAAACACTTGCAATGAAAAACATTGCTAATAAAAGTAATAATGTTCTCTTCATAAAAAATTGTTTTAATTTATTTCAACAAAAATAAACATTTTTCGTTTACTTGGCATAATAATTTTATTTATTAACAATTATGACGCAAGTTTACTATAAAGATTTAGGTTTAATTGACTATAAACAAGCCTGGCAACTCCAAGAAGAACTCTTCACCAATTTGATACGATATAAAACCACGGGGGAATATACGGGAGAAATTCCACAGAATTATCTGTTGTTTTGCGAACATCCACATGTTTACACTCTTGGCAAGAGTGGTTCCATTGAAAATCTTTTAATCAATAAGATACAGTTACAAGAAAAACATGCACAATTCTTGCGCATCAATCGCGGTGGTGACATCACCTACCATGGACCCGGACAAATTGTGGGTTATCCCATCCTCGACTTGGAACTTTTTCATCTTGGGATAAAAAAATATGTGCATCAATTGGAAGAAGTTATAATTTTGACTCTTGCACATTTCGGTTTACAGGCAGGGCGCTTAGAAGGGGCAACAGGTGTTTGGTTGGATGCCCCAACGCCCAAGGCACGTAAAATCTGTGCTATGGGCATACGTTCAAGCCGCTATGTAACCATGCATGGATTTGCCTTAAACGTAAACACCGATTTGTCTTTTTTCTCCTATATCAACCCCTGTGG
>CAIWVT010000409.1 GCA_903916135.1 uncultured bacterium | reverse complement strand
CAAGATCAACCGAAACAAGACCAGCAGAAAAAGGATCAACAGAAACAAAATCAGCAAAACCAAATATCCAAGGAAGATGCTGAACGTATGCTAAATGCTTTGCAGAATAAGGAGAAAAATCTTTTGGAAAAGAAGGAAAAGGAAAACCAATCCAATGCTAAATATAGTATTGAAAAAGACTGGTAAGAAGGAAATAAATTATAGTGAATAGGATTAAATACCATATCATAATATTAGAATAAAATTCAGGATGAAGAGATTTCAATATATTGTTTTGATAATTATTTTGTTGCTTGCAGCATACCCATTTTATTCGTATTCGCAAAAACTAACAGCATCTGCGAGCGCCAACAGCATTGGATTGAATAATTCGGTGCAAATTACCTTTACGTTATCGGGTGGACAAGGCGAAAGTTTTCAGCCACCTTCATTTGCAGGATTTAAAGCCAGCGGTCCCTATACGTCGTCAAGTAGCAATATCTCTGTTGTCAACGGAAAAACGGTCATGGAAACCACTCAAAGTTGGATATACACTGCATCTCCAACAAAAGCAGGCAAGTTTACTATAGATGCAGCAAAAGCAAAATCTAACGGAAAATGGGTTTCTTCCAATTCGTTGACTATTGATGTATCAAATACAGGCACAACAAACAACAAACAACAGCAGACACAAACCGCTGATGCCTCAGCCACCGACCTTTTTATTAAAGCTTTTGCTGACAAGAATTCCGTGATGCAAGGAGAGCAGTTGACCGTAACATATAAGCTTTATACCCGTGTGCAAATCTCGCAATATTCCATTCAGAAGCTTCCTTCTTTTTCCGGTTTTTGGTCGAACGACCTTTTGAAAGGCATGGACAAAGCCAAGCAATATAACGAAGTCATCAACGGTCAAAAGTATATTGTTGCTGAAATTCGCAAGGTGGCACTTTTTCCGCAAAAGACCGGCAAACTCTCTATTGACCCCTTGGAAGTGGAAGCCGTGGCTCAGGTACAAGTAAAAAACAGTGTAAGTAATCCATTTGGGAGCTTCTTTAACGACCCGTTCTTCCAAAATCAGTTTTCGTATGGATACCAAAATGTAAAAAAAACAATTAAATCCAATGCTTTAAGTATCACTGTATCTGAATTACCTTCAACAAATAAACCTGATGATTTCAGTGGGTTTGTTGGTTCTTTGACCTTAGACGCCAAGCTCGACAAAAGTGACGTGAAAGCCAACGAAGCCATCAACCTTCACATCACCGTCAGTGGAAAGGGAAACCTAAGTCTGCTTGACAAATTAAATGTTGAGTTCCCGCCCGACTTTGAGGTGTATGACCCTCAGATAAACGAAAATATTTCTACCGCATCTGGTGAAATGTCAGGAAGTAAAACATTCAACTACCTAATTATTCCACGCACACCCGGGACTTTTAAATTGAAACCGATAACGATTAGTTATTTCGATAAAATGAAAAGATCATACACTACCCTTTCTTCAGGCGAACTATCCATCAAAGTGGGTAAGGGCGATGGCAGTGCCGCCAACATTACTAATTCGACCAACAAAGAAGACATTAAATACATCGGTAGCGATATTAAATTCATCAACAACAAAACATTTGAAGTATATCCAAAAGGAAGCTTCTTTTTTGCTTCGCCTTTGTATTTTATCTTATTGTTATTGCCATTTGCACTTTTTGTAACATTCATTGTGTTGATGCGTCGTAGAATCAAACTGCACAGCAACACCGTGTTGTTGAAACATAAACGTGCAACAAAAATCGCGTTGAAACGTCTCAAACAAGCCAATGTCTTTATGAAAGCTGGAGATGAAACCAAGTTTTATATCGAATTATCCAGAGCATTGTGGGGATATATTAGTGATAAATTTTCAATCCCACTGGCAAACCTTTCCCTCGATTCGGCGCAAGATATGCTCACAGAGAAAAATGTTTCCGACACTATCCGTGATAAATTTATCCAGATATTAAACAACTGCGAGTATGCCCGTTTTGCTCCAGCAGCCGCTAATATCACTTTGGAATCTATTTATAACGATGCCGTGGCTATCATCTCCCAAACCGAACAAGAACTTAAATAGAACAAAGAAGAATTGCCACAGATTCACAGATTATTATTTATAAGACAGTAGTAAATTTTTTTATGAATTATCCAGAGAAGGAATATCCACTGCAAAAAGAGAGCTATCAAATCATTGGGATTTGTATGGAAGTTCATCGTGTTTTAGGCAAAGGATTACTTGAGGTGCTTTATAAAGATGCTATAGAATATGAATTCAAAAATAATAACATCCCTTTTGAAAGAGAAAAAAAATATGAAGTTGAATATAAAGATATTATTTTACCTCATCACTATTTTGCTGATTTTGTTGTGTTCGATAACATAATTCTTGAGGTTAAAGCTCAAAAGAAAATTGTTGACGAGCACTACGCATGGGTAATAAATTATTTAGCAATTTCAGGCTGCAATCTTGGGCTGATTGTTAACTTTGGCGAAGACTCATTAGTTACAAAAAGAGTTATCTTTTAGAATACAAATAGAGATATCTTTTTAAATAATAGTTACTATTTAAATGTAATAAATTATAAGAAAAAAACTATGATAATCTTTTCTTCCATAATAATCTGTGAATCTGTGGCAATTAATATTAATCTATAAATTAGTAGTAAAAATAATAAAGGCATGAAAAATATAATCATTTTGTTTTTAATAGTATGTAGTGGCTTTTGTACATTTGCTTCCCCATACAGCGATATTATTTCAAAAGGCAATACAGCCTATTCGGAAGGCAAATACAATGCTGCCATCGAGTTGTACCAACAGGTCGTTTCAAAGGGTTTCGAATCGTCGGAGCTTTATTACAATTTGGGCAACGCCTATTTTAAAAGCAAGAACTATGCTTCTGCACTTTTATATTTAGAAAAAGCACGAAAACTTGATCCTTCCGACGACAAAATAGATTTCAACATTCAGGTGTGCAACACCAAAATCATGGATAAGATTGAAGAACTTCCTCAACCATTCTATAAAAGATGGATTGTTCAGTTTCGTCAGTGGTTTTCAATGGATGTTTGGGCAACAATGAGTGTGGTGTTTTTGTTTTTATTTTTTATCTTCATCGCCATATATTTGATGGCAAATACTGTTCGCATTCGTAAAATAACGTTTTGGGCAGGAATGATTTTCGTTTGTGCCTCCATAGTGGCAGGCGTCAATGCCTACAGCCAGTATAGCAATATCCATTTAGCACGCGAAGCTATTATTTTTGAGCCTACCGTCAATGTGAAAAGCTCTCCCGATGCTGGTAGTCAGGATATTTTTGTGATACACGAAGGCACCAAAGTAAGCATCACCGACAAAGTCGGCATCTGGATTGAGGTGCGAATCGCTAATGGCAGCGATGGTTGGATTCAAGAAACGGCTGCCGAAGTCATTTAATAATATCGTTACATTTTTAACATTCGTAGGAGGAGTATGCCATACGCCATTTTTATTATTATACTATTACTTTCTACAAACTTAGTTTTGCATAATTCGCTAATAGAGAGACTGTTTTATTTCTGGCAAGGGAGTATTGCGCAACATGAACATAATTTGCGGCAACATGAACATAGTTTGTGGTAACATGAACATACTTTGCCTCAAACTAAACTGGCGATTTTCTTTTGCGAAAAATTGTTGAAATTAAATTTGCTAATTACAACAGGGTGTTTGTTACAATAAAAGTGGGATTTTGGGGTTATTTTGGGAAAATGTATTTGGTGTGTTGAAGGTTGTTGTGAAATATGTGTTTGTGGTGCTGTTGGTGGGCGGTTATGGCGGGTCGTTTAGGGCATACGCGCAGTTGAATATGAATTTTTATATGATGGATGGGCAGGGGAAGTTGGGGAAGAATGATTTTACGGGGGCGATTGCGGTGTTTAATAAGGTGATAGAGAATACGCCGGAGAATCATCAGGCGTATTTTTATAGAGGTGTGGCAAAAATGGAGTTGGATGATTTGGTTGGGGCGGCGGAGGATTTTGAACAGACGATTCGTATTCATCATGGATATAGTCCTGCGTATTATTATTTGGGTGTCATAAAAACAGAGGAGAAAGATTATGCGGATGCGATAGGTTTTTTTGATAAAGCAATAGGGATAAATTGTACGAATTCGGATTATTTTAATGCGCGGGGTTATGCGAAGACTCAAATTGATGATAGTGTGGCGGCACTGGAGGATTTTAGGATGGCGCTGGTGTTGAATCCAAAGAATTTTAATTCGTATTTGAATAGGAGTATTTTGCATTTGGATGGGAAGCAGTTTGAGGCGGCGCTTCGGGATTGTGAGAAAGCGATAGGGATAGATGGGAAGAATTATAATGCGTTTATTTTGCGGGGTCAGATTAAATTGTTTTGGGGGGATTCGTTGGGGGCAAAAGAGGATTTTGAATATACGATTGAGAAAGATTCGGGGAATGTGATGGCGTATTATTATTTGGCGAGTTATTATCATGATAAGAATGATTATGAGAAAGCATTGGGGAATTATACGAAGGTGACGGAGTTGGCGCCCTATAATGCGGAGTGTTATTATAATAGAGCAAGTTTGCAGGCGCAACATAATCATTTTGAGGAAGCAAGAGAGGATTATGGGAACGTGATTGCGCTGAATCCGAAGAATGTGTTTGCGTTTTTTTATAGAGCGAATGTGAATAATCAACTGAAAGATTATAAGGCGGCGGTGGCGGATTATAGCGTGGTGATTGGGTTGTATCCGACGTTTTATCAGGCGTATTTTTATAGGTCGGAGGCATATAGTGAAATGAAAAACTATAAGGCTGCCGAAAACGATAAAAGAATAGCGGATATGCTGATGACGAATAATGATTCGATACATTATAGTGAGGAGGAGATAGTTAATTTCAAGAAAATGTTTGAATTTAGGTCGGAGTATGTGAGTAATGATACGACGCGTGGGCGGATACAGTTTAAGCAAAACGAAATCACGATAAAGCCGCAGTATAATATTTTGTTGGCGAAAAGAACTGAGGCGGGAGGCTATGGGAAGTTTAATAAGGAATTGGAGCAACTCAATGGGTTTAAGAATAGCGGTTTTAAAATGATGTTTACGACAAAGACGGTGAGCATACATGTGGATAGTGTAGCGAAAATGCAGCTTCTTTTTGATTCTATCTATGGAAGGGACACGGTGTCGGCGTTCAGATATATGTGGAGGAGTGTGTTTGCAGCTTCGATGGTGAATTATGCTGAAGCTTTGCAGATGACAAATCTAATATCCGATACTACGTCGTTGGGATATTTGGATAGTTTCATGAAAGGGAATCTGCATTTTGTTTTAGGGCAGCAAGAAGAAAAGGAACAGCTCAACTCACAGTTGTTTTTGAATAATACGCCTACCAATAATCAGAATTTTTATTTGCAAGCTATGCAGGATTACACGATAGCCATCAACAAAAACACGAAGTTTCCTTTGGCATATTATAATCGTGCCAATGTGAAGTCGGTGCTGCATGATTTTGGTGGTGCGATTCTTGATTATTCTATTGCGGTTTTTTATGATAACGACTTTGCGGAAGCGTATTATAATAGAGGATTGATGTATTTGTTTTTGGGCAATACGGAGCAAGGATGTAAGGATATCAGCAAAGCAGGGGAATTGGGGATCAAAGAGGCGTATAATACTTTGTATAAATATTGTAATCATTAAAGCGGGAGTTCTATACGTTGTTTTTCATTATTGGACTTCAATTGAAAAGAAAATGCATCATTATATAATAAATAAAGCCACTTGGCAGTTACATAAAATACATAGTATTTAAAAGAAGAAACCATATCTAAGCATAAATTTTTCACCCACATGAAACTACTTATTATCGAAGACGAAAAAGTATTATCAGAATCCATCTCTGCTTTCTTCGAAAAGGAAGGCTTTGTTTGCGAAACTGCCATGACGTTTGACGCAGCAGAAGAAAAGATACATCTTTACCATTATGATTGTCTTATCGTTGACCTGACATTGCCCGATGGCAATGGGTTGGACATCATCAAAGCTTTGAAGAAAATTAGTAGCCAAACGG
Source organism: uncultured bacterium (assembly GCA_903916135.1). Lineage (GTDB taxonomy): Bacteria > Bacteroidota > Bacteroidia > Bacteroidales > CAIWKO01 > CAIWKO01. Next base: position 1,846 of record CAIWVT010000409.1, on the reverse strand, counting down.
GTATCATCATTGTTTCTGCACGCAGTGCGCTTGATGATAAAATCATTGGTCTGGAAATTGGCGCTGATGATTATTTGACCAAGCCTTTTCACTTGGCAGAGTTGAATGCTCGTGTCAAATCGGTCATTCGGAGGAAATCCTTCGAAGGGAAGAATGAGATAGTGATTAACGAAATAAAGATATTGCCCGATTCGGCTGAGGTTTTTGTGAACAATCAATTGATAGTGCTTACGCGTAAGGAATATGAGTTGCTGTTGTTTTTCATCGCCAATAAAAACAGAGTGCTCAATAGAGAGTCAATTGCTGAACATCTGTGGGGCGACGATATGGATGCCTCCGATTCTTTCAATTTTATTTATACCCATATAAAGAACCTGCGAAAGAAAATCATGGAAAAAACTGATACCGATTATATATTAAATGTATATGGGATGGGGTATAAGTTCTCAACGCTATGAAACTTCTAGTAAAAAACACCTACTTATTATTAATATTCTCGTTGATTACATTCATCATCGGTGGTATTATTTTTTATTTTAATTTAAAAACCCAAATCTATCAAGAAATTGATCAGAGCCTCGAACTTGAGAAAGCTCGTATTATACAGAAGTTAATGGTTTCGGATTCTATCCCTGATTTTTATACCAGTTTTGAAAATCAGATTAAAGTTGTTGATAAGGAATTATTGGTTGTTCCCTATCAAAAAATTAGCGACACCATTATCTATGATAGTATCGAAAACGATTATATTCCGTTCAGAATGCTCGAGTCTAATATTAAACTATATACCAAAACATTTAAAATAGACATCAGCAAATCGCTTATTAATAAAGGAGACTTACTAAGAGATATATTGTTCTTGATGTTTTTTCTGTTTATTTCCTTGCTTGCAGTTATGATGTTGACCAATTTCACGATATCGAAACGGCTTCTAAGACCTTTTTATACAACTTTAGGTATACTGAAGAATTATAATGTCGGGAGAACGCCAGGTTTGAAGCTCCCGAAAACTAACACGAAAGAGTTCACGTTGCTCAATGAAGTGTTGAATATCATGTCCGAGAAAATTCATTCTGACTTTTTAAGTCTAAAAGAGTTTACCGAAAATGCCTCGCATGAAATGCAGACGCCCCTGTCCGTTATCCGAGCCAAACTTGAATTGCTTATACAAGACGAAAGCCTCAATTGCGAACAGCTTAAAGTGATACAATCCATCACAGAATCCACATCTCGCCTTTCCAAAATGAGTCGGGCTTTGGTATTAATCACTCGTATAGAAGGCTTACAGTTTCATGAAACGAAACCTATTACTATAAATGTAGTGCTTGACATACTTTTAGAAAACTTTACCGAACTTATCAGCGAAAAAGGAATTGTTGTTACGAAAGAATATCAAGATGATTGCATTATTGAAATGAATCCTACTTTAGCAGATATTTTACTATCAAACCTTTTGAACAATGCCATTAAACACAATTTGCAAAACGGTACTATATCTATTAAAATAACCAAATCTATATTAATAATTTCCAATAGCGGGAACAAACTTACAACAAATACTGACGAACTTTTTCAAAGATTTATGAAAGATAAATCGAAGCCGGATTCATTGGGATTAGGTTTAGCAATCGTTAAAAAGATTGTGGATACCAACAACTTACTTATTGATTATTCCTATCATGATGGGTTTCATACTATAGAAATTAATTTTAATTCGAAACAAATTCAATAAAAAACACATTTTTCATAAAAATATTTTTCAACTACAATATTTCTTCAACATTGGGATATAATTTTGCATCATAATTAATTTAAAAAACCATATTAAAATGAAAAAGCTAATTGT
>CAIWVT010000408.1 GCA_903916135.1 uncultured bacterium | reverse complement strand
GGCTATTTTGCAGTGGAATGTAACAGACTTTTAAAAAATAATAAAAATATACATTTTCAACCTGCGTTATATTATAGTTAAAGATAAAATTTAATTTTTTATTTGATGTTTTTCTTATATGAAATTCGTATCTTTGCAAAAAAAAAGTATTAATCCAAAAAAATAGTATTATGAAAGAAAATGTAAAATTAGAACTGGACAAAAAATCTGATGGAGATTTATTGTTAGACTGTGGAGATTATGTAACCGCCATGACGGGCAATGTACTATTTGCTGCTCTGTATATCGTAGCGCAAGTTCTTAAAGTGAAAAACGCAGTGATAGCGTTTCATGGTGCATTAAATGCTCCTACATCTGATGACAAAAAAGGCAACATTGTTAAAACACGTGATATATTAGAAAGAGAAACAAAGGTGCTTGGCAATCAGGTTGAAGAAGTGGCAAACGATCCTGCTTTGCCTGATGACCAAAGAGCTGGTGTTATTGAAAGTGCTCACATGCACAAAAAAGATAAAACAAAACGAGGCAACCAAAAGTTTGACGTTTTTCAGTCGAAAACAATACTTCATGGTGCTTATATAACTGCTAAGGGAATAGCTAATAGTCATACGTGGGCATACACTAAGGATTTGGTTCACTTTACAAATAAAACAGTATCCGACCCAACCACAGTAGCCCATTATGAAACGGGTGTGTTGGAAGAAAACGTTGAGTATGCATTTTTTCATTTGGCAACTATTCCAAAGGTTGCAACGATGTGGGAAGGTCCAATTTTTAAGAAGATATTTTAATTTAGAAAAAAGTTTTTATAAGAAGCCTACTAATTACTGTGGGCTTTTTTTATTGATAAATTGCGAGTTGTTATAGAACTCTTTTAGTTCAATACTTACTTGAATTTAGAGCAAGTAACATCAAGGTTTTTGAACGTATATTTAATCAACCAACTCAGTTAAAAAATAAGTATCGGAACAAATAGTAACACTAATAAAAAAATATATTATGAATCATGACCTATTAAAAGAAGATTTGGACGTGACATTAAAATTTTGCACGGACAATCATATCTTTCCGTTTTATGGAGAAATATTAAATGTGAAAGAAGGAATGAAACCTGACTTTACTATCGCCAGCGACAACCTGGATAATTTTTTAGAATCTATAAAGTTTTTGGGGAAAAGGGTAGTATTTCTTAAAATCGAACGAAACGATAAAATTCCTTCCGACAAAGAAATAAACAAATACATGGAATATTGTAAGGAAAATAAGTTACAAGATGAAATAGAAAAGTATAAAAAAAATGTGGATAAGGCTAAGAAGTACTCAGGACTTATTTGGCATTTAGAAGTGTCATTCATTTACGATAAGGTAAGCTACTTATACTTTAAATTCTCTGATTGGTCTTATTGTGTTGAAGTCATTGATGAAGCACGTGATTTGATGGGATACATGGGAGATGATTGGGAAGATTGAAAATCACAAGCATGAGTGCAAGTCGGTGGAAGTTGATACGTGAAATTCATAAGTTTAGATAAGGATTTCTGCGTGAGGTTGAGTGCGCTTAGTCCTGTCCCG
>CAIWVT010000407.1 GCA_903916135.1 uncultured bacterium | reverse complement strand
TAATTGATTCGATCACTTGACTAATTGATTCGATCACTTGACTAATTGATTCGATCACTTGACTAATTGATTCGATCACTTGACTAATTGATTCGATCACTTGAGTAATTGAATCGATTACTTGACTAATTGAATCGATTACTTGACTAATTGATTCGATCACTTGACTAATTGATTCGATCACTTGACTAATTGATTCGATCACTTGACTAATTGATTCGATCACTTAAGCAAGTGAATCGATCACTTGACTAAGTTGTCGTATCCAGATACAATATCAAGCTTTATAATTACAAGGAATAGTGAATGGTTTGTTTTTTATACGCTAATTGATAATAGAGAATGTGGTTGGATATGATGAAAATGCTATGGTTTCACTGCTTTTGCGAAAATGTTTTATACCATTACCTACTATATGTTAATCCAAAATCAATTTGGTATTAGAGCACAATACATTTAAACCTAATACCTTTTGAAATTTGCCATTTAAAAATGCGCAGCATCTCGAAAACTATTTTATATCGTATTCCCCTTTCAAAGTTCCAATAAGATTGGTAGCATGTTTTTTCGCTTCCTCCAAACGTACCAAATAGAAAATCAAAATACCTTGAAAAATCTTCGCTTTATTTCCAAATGAGATAATGTCATTCGTATTGTGGTCCATGAGTTTGGCAGATGCTAAGCCTTTAACATCAGCTTCCCATCGTAATGTTTTATGATTTAATGGGAAGTATTTCAAATTGAATAATTGCTCTGTGGCATCCAGCAGCACACGAAGATGCAGTTCATAGTAATCCTGTTGGTTCACTAATTTCTTTACCATTTCATCATAATAAATGATGCTGTCAATGGCATTCTTATTTTGAATCAAGCGCATCCCACCTGCATTCTTCAATTGAAACATAGTGCGTTCCACAGGGATGGCAAAATCGGGATATTTGATACAATATCGAACCACATCATACATGGCAGGGTCATTCTTTGCAGTATTTTCGTAATTAAAGCAAAGCGTGGAGATAGTATCAAGCTTCAAAACACGTAACTTGTTCATGTCAATATTCTTATTAAAACTGACGATGTCGGTTTCTGCATCTTCAATCATTGAAACAATATACTCTTTCTCTTTCGAATGTTCCATAAGGTCCTCTCGTAGGTTTTCTCCAAAAAAACCAAGAGTAACTGCCATAAAAATCATTAAGCCTTCTAAGATATATTCTTTAAGGTCTTTTCTTCTGATGTCGGGATGATGATGTACTTCCATAATTCAAAAATTTTAAGTTTACTACGCTTTTTATTTGTTTGATGTTTTACCCTCCAAAACCTTTTCTTTAAATTTGACCGTAAAAATACGCATTTCTTATCGAATAGCAATCATTATTTTTATTTATTTGCATATTTATTAAAATAGTTATTGATTTATCCAAATTATTTTCATACCTTTGTTCTCCATTTCTGTTCCGTATTTCTTCGTTCATAAAAACTTGTATCATGAAAAAAAGTATTTACATTTTTACAGTCATATTGATGATAGCCATCAATAGTATTACTGCCCAAGTAGTACAATTTCAAAACCCTTCTTTTGAAGGTACTCCTCAACCTCATGTGTTACCAACCGGCTGGAGTATTTGCATGCCCGGTGTAACCCCTGACACACAACCTGGCTCTTGGGGAATCAATTTGACGCCATCAGATGGCAACTCTTATGTTGGACTGGTCTATCAACCAAGTACAGGTTGGCAAGAAGGTGCCGGGCAAACTTTAAATACTCCAATGAATGCGGGCTTGACGTATCATTTCTTTGTTGATTTAGCTGTGCCTGCTTCTTTTACTGCGGGGGCTGGTATTATTTTGCCACCTTATTGTGCCCAGCTTCAAGTGTGGGGAGGCATGTCAAATGGAAATTCAGCCTGTGACCAAGCACAATTATTGTGGACATCGCCTACCATTTCAAACACTATTTGGCTCTCGTATGGCGTATCCTTTGTGCCTACATCCAATTGGGATCATATTTTATTTCTAATCAGCACACCAATTCCTGCTTGCACCGATGGTCAATATCTTTTGATGGATAACCTTTCAAATTTCTCTTCCACTGTAATAACAAATCATGATGAATCCATTTGTGCCAATCCGGCTGCTCTTACTGCTAATCCCGGGTATGATACCTATCATTGGTCAACCGGGGCTAACACACAAAGCACCACGGTAACTTCTTCGGGCACGTATTATGTTACAGCAACTGTAAACAGCATTCCCTCCACGGATTCTGTCAATGTAACTCTCACCCAACCCTATTTGAATCTTGATTTGGGGAACGATACAACCATTTGCGGGTCTGCCTATTTGGTGTTAAATGCCGGCAATGGTTTTGCAAATTATTCTTGGAATACGGGAGCGAGTAGTTCATATATTACGATTAATCATTCTGACCTTTACACAGTTCATACATCAGACACAGGCAATTGTGTGTATAATGATTCCATAAAAATCATTATAAATCCTTCACATTCGTTAAATTTAGGACATGACACTGCTTTCTGCAATTATGGACCATTTACGTTGGATGCAGGAATTGCCTTCGACACCTATCATTGGTCAACAGGTGCCACCACACAAACTATCAGCATCAGTTCGTCGGGCACTTACTATGTTACGGCGACCAATATTCAATGCGCTGCAACAGCCCTTGACACCATAACATGTACATTTAATCCTTTGCCTATTGCCTATGCGGGACCAAATGACACTATATGCAACGGCTCAACCACCATAATGCATGCCACAGGTGGAACCCATTATGGATGGTATCCAACAACGAATTTGAGTTGCTCAAATTGTGCAAATCCTACAGCAAGTCCTACCATAACAACAACGTATAATGTAACTGTTACGGATGCTCTTGGTTGTTCTGCAACAGATAATGTGACCATCAATGTTGCGAATGCCATTCCTTTAACAACAAATGCTACCTGTGGTTTGCCCAATGGTATGGCAACGGTTGTAGCCAGTGGTGGTTCGGGTAATTATTCCTATGTTTGGGGAACAACACCTCTTCAATATGGTCAAGTGGCGAGCAATCTAAGTGCAGGAAACTATTCAGTGAGTGTTACAGATAATGTCCTGAACTGTACTATCATCAAAATAGCTACCGTAACCAATATCCCCGGACCTACCCTAAGCACTTCAAATATAAGTGTTGCCAATTGTGGCATGAACAATGGCTCCATCACTATTTCTGCTACAGGAGGCACAGCCCCTATCACTTATGCATGGAATACCACACCTCCACAAACAACACTTACGCTTAGCAATGTTCCGGCGGGTAACTATTGCATCACAGCCACGGATGCTAATAATTGTGTAGCTACTCATTGTGCTACAATTATAACAGGAACATTCCCGGCTCCGGATATATGTATGGTAAGTTTTGATACCGCCTCAGACCGTAATATAGTGATTTGGGAAAAGCCTTTGACAGCAGGTATAGCCGCTTATAATATTTATCGCGAATCGAACATTGCAGGAACGTACAATTTAATTGGCTCGCAAACGTATGCCAGTTTCAGCACTTTTATTGATACAGTAGCCAATCCTTTGCAACAGCCCTATAGATATCGTCTTTCCCTTAATGATAACTGTAGTTTCACATCCCAATTAAGCAATTATCACCAAAGCATACATTTGGTTGTTGCCGACATGGGCAGTGTAATTAATTTGTTATGGAACGATTATGAAGGATTCACCTTCTATACGTATAACATCTATCGTGGCTCCAGCTACTCGAATCTCACTTTGATAAATTCCGTTTCAAGCAATGTTACTTCCTACACCGATTTGATTCCTCCTTCTGGGGTGAATTATTATATGGTAGAAGCTGTCAGACCTACTGTCTGTAACCCTTCAAAAAGCAGCACTTCCCCTATCTCGAACATTCCAAGTATTTATATGACGGGCATCAACGAATATGCAGGTGGTGAACACATACAAATATATCCCAATCCGAATACAGGTTTATTCACAGTTTCGATTTTGAATCCGGCTTTTACCAGTGCTGAAATTGAGATACTGAATTCTTTAGGACAAGTGGTGTTCAACACAAAGCAAAACGAAGCTACCCTGAGCATTGACATTTCAAACTATGCCAGCGGAGTTTATATCATCAAAGTTAACACCGAACATGGCAATGCGATACAGAAATTTATAAAGGAATAATGACTATGCTCTACTTTTATTTAATCAGGAAAAATATTCTATATTGAATTTATTAATAAAGTCATTGACTCATCCAAATCATTTTCGTACCTTAGCACTCAATTTCCGCTCTGTATTTCATCGTTCATAAAAACTTGTATCATGAAAAAAAGTATTTACATTTTTACAATCCTATTGATGATAGCCATCAATAGTATAACTGCCCAAATAATACAATTTCAAAACCCTTCCTTTGAAGGCACGCCTCAATCTCATGTGTTACCACCCGGATGGAGTATTTGCCTTCCGCATGAAACTCCTGACACTCAACCAGGTTCGTGGGGGATAAATTTACCACCATCAAATGGTAATTCTTATGTAGGTTTAGTTTATCAACCCAGCACAGGTTGGCAAGAAGGTGCAGGACAAACCTTAAACACACCGTTAATAGCAGGTAGTAAATATAGTTTTTTTATTGATTTGGCTATACCATCAACAGCCACTCCAAATATGGGAATACTGATGCCTCCTGCTTGTTCCAAGTTACAAGTTTGGGGCGGTATGGCTACTATTAATTCAGGTTGCGACCAAGCACAGTTATTGTGGACATCTCCAACAATATTGAACACCACTTGGCAAACCTACGTTGTTAAATTTAGACCCACATCCAATTGGAATAATATTTTATTTATTATTTACACACCTGAACCGGCATGTTCAGATGGACAATATCTTTTAATGGATAATATAAGTAACGTTCCCTCCTCTATTATTTTAGACAATCCTGGATTTATTTGCAGTACTTCTGACTCAATTTCAGCTCTCTCAGGTTTTAATAGCTATTTATGGTCCACGGGCGAAACAACACGAGTAATTAACGTAACTACTTCGGGGACTTATTATGTAACTGCAAACTTAACTGGTGTTAATTACATGGATTCAATACAAGTTACACTTTCGCAACCTTATTTGAATCTTAACCTTGGCAACGATACCACTATTTGTGGCAATTTCAATTTTGTTTTGAATGCAGGTGGAGGATTTTCGCAATATTTTTGGAACAATGGATCAGTAGATTCATCAATCATTGTACATCAATCAGGTGTATATAATATAACAACAATTGATACGGGTAATTGCATATATAAGGATACAATAAGAGTTATCATTCCTTCTCAATCCCTTAATCTTGGAAACGACACTGCTTTTTGCGACAATGCTCCATTTACATTGGATGCCGGTCTTTATTATGATTCCTATCATTGGTCAACAGGTGATAGTACGCAAACAATCAGCATCAGTACATCTGGAACATATTATATTACTGCTACCGATAATCATTGCGGAAGCAATTCTTATGATTCTATTACATGTGTATTTGGATTATTACCAGCAGATGCCGGAATAAATGACACTATTTGTCTTAATGGGAGTACAACTTTACATGCAACAGGTGGGAATAATTATCATTGGTATCCAAGTACAGGTTTATCTTGTGTGAATTGTGCTGATCCAATAGCCGCTCCATTAAATACTATGACATATACAGTTCAAGTTACTGATATTTATGGTTGTTCTGCCACGGACAATGTGGTGGTAACTGTAGCATCTGCTGGTGTTTCTGTTATAAATACAAACTGTGGACTTCAAAATGGTTCTGCAACAGTAAGTTTCAGCGGTGGATTGAACCATTGTTCTTATACTTGGAATACAACTCCTGCGCAATATACACCAACGGCAACAAATCTAGGTCCGGGCTCTTATAGTGTAAGCATTTATGACTCTATTTTAAATTGCACAATAATTAAATACGTTACTATAGTAAATATAGATAATATAGGTGGACCAACGATAACTATTGGAAATATTGTCAACCCAAATTGCAATATTGCTAATGGCACTATGACTGCCACAATATCAGGTGGTACGCAACCTATTACATTCATTTGGAATTGTTCTCCCCCGCAAACTACAGCTACTTTAACTAATGTAACTCAAGGCACTTATTGTGTTACTGCTACAGATGCCAAATATTGTATATCAACTCAATGCGCTTCTTTGACCTTGGGTCCATATCCCCCACCTGAAATATGTGCTGCTACCTTCGATGTATCAACGCAACATTGCAAATTGATTTGGGACAAACCCCTCAGTGCAGGTATAAATTTATATAAAATCTATAGAGAAACAATTAGTGGCGGCACTTATGATTTGATTGGATCACAAAGCTTTGCTGTTTTTAGTGAGTTCATTGATACTTCTTCTATTCCTGCACAACAACCTTATAGGTATAAAATGTCTCTAAATGACAACTGTGGTTTCACATCACAATTAAGCAATTATCACCAAACCATGTATTTGGTTGTTGCTGATATGGGTAGTACATGCAACCTGCAATGGAACGACTATTTAGGATTCACTTTCAGTACCTATAATATCTATCGAGGTCCCAGCTTCTCAAATCTTACATTGATTAATTCCGTTTCGAGCAATGATACTTCCTACATAGATGTATCACCTCTGTCCGGGATGAATTATTATATGATAGAAGCTGTCCGACCTATTGTCTGTAACCCTTCAAAAAGCAGCACGTCCCCTATCTCTAATATTCCAAGTATTTATATGACCGGCATCAACGAATATGCCGGTGGTGAACACATACAAATATATCCCAATCCAAATACAGGTTTATTCACAGTTTCAATACTAAATCCGGCTTTCACCAGTGCTGAAATTGAAATACTGAATTCTTTAGGACAAGTAGTTTTCAGCACACAACAAAACGAAGCTACTCTAAACATTGACATTTCAAACTATGCCAGCGGAGTTTATATCATCAAAGTTAACACCGAACGTGGCAATGCGATACAGAAATTTATAAAGGAATAAGATTTTTTGCTACAATTTGAGGAGTTTTATATTTTTAATTAATTTATTTACTAATTTTGCATTAATAAACAAACAAATAAGTCATGGCAATAATTTCGATGTTTTACGGCATCATAATTTCGATGTATTATATAGATAATAAACAGCATAATTTACCGCATATTCATGTAAGATATCAAGACGAAGAAGCTGTTATTTCTATTGTGGATGGTTCGATAATACAAGGAACCATAAAGAACAATAAAATGAAGCTTGTACAGGCATGGATTGAAATACATAATGATGAATTAATTGCTGATTGGGAATTAGCTATTTCAGGAGAAGCAATATTTAAAATCGATCCTTTAAAATAATAACAAATGAATCCAAGAGTAACAAACGTTAAGCCTCAACAAAACTTCACATTAGTACTAACATTCACGAATGGCGAGGTGAAGAGTTTTGATGTAAAACCATATTTAGATATAGGTCTCTTTAAAGAATTACGCGATGTTAGTCTTTTCAATTCTGTGAAGCCTTGTTTGGGAAGCATACAATGGGCGAATGGTGTTGACCTTTGCCCAGATACTTTATATTTGGAAAGCAATTAATACCATAACATACCATGTTTTTGTCCAAACTCAATTGGTATAATACCGATACGATAACCATTCTCAAACCTACCCGACCGTATTACGCAAGAAGGATTCAAGCGGGTCTCAAATAAAAAAAAGCCTGCCAAAACAAATCAGCAGGCTTTTTAATTAGGTTAAAGCTAAGGAGCCGTGTGCTATTACTTTTTAGCTTCTGGCAACCATTCGCCTTTAAAGATGTTTGGAGTAGAATAGAAACGTTTAGCAATTTCTATCAGTTTTTCGGGAGTGATAGCTTTCAGGCGTTCTTCCACAGTGAGGATACGTTCAGGGTCAACACCATTCAGATAGGCAGCTTGGAGTTGATTTAACCAGAATTGATTTTTCTTTATATTTACTTTGTAGGTAATCAAACCCGGTTCGCGAACACCTGCCCAATCTTTTTCAGTGATGCCACCCGCTTTTTTCAAACCTTCAATCAAACTCATGAAAGCCGAATCCACCTTGACGATATTGTCGGGGCTGCAAGGGAAATAGGATTGCAAAATAAACTCTTCTTTTGGATATTTAGCTATTGAACCATATATGCCTCCACCATAGATAGCACTCATTTTTTCGCGTATCGTGTCGGTTATTTTATTGTTCAACACACCATTCAACTGTCCAAGCCAGAAATTGTCGTCGGCATTAAAAGCTGTTGCTCCTGTGATATAATGTGTCAACATGGCTTTTTGTTCGCTGCCTTTGTGCAAGGTGTAGCTGTGTTTCCCTTTAATGAGTGTCATACCAAGGTCGCCATAAGCAGCTTTGGAAGCTTTTGCCTGCAAGCCACCGATATATTTCAAGATGAATGGCAGAATTTGTGGCTCGGTGAACGAACCTACGATGGTATAATACATGCCGGATGGGTTGCCAATTCTGTCGAGATAAAATGCCACAGCATGGTCGAGGTTTATCTTGTCATAATCCGAAGGACTTTCAATTTCGTGTGCACGTACATTGCCTTGATAAAGGAGATTATACACCGTATCGGCAAACAAGTTTTCAGGATTTTGCTTGGTCAATTCCAGTTGTTGTTTGGAGCGCGTTACGAATGATTTATACGCTTCAAGGTCCATGCGAGGTTCAGTACATTTCAGGTATAAGAGTTGGAACATGGTTTCCAAATCCTTGATGGTGCTGTTGCCGGTGATGTATTCGGTATAGGTATCAACAACAGGAGATATTTTTACATTCTTGCCTGAAAGAAATTTATCCAAATCAGTGGCTGAAAACTGTCCATATCCCATTTCATCCACAACATTATTGCTGAATTGTCCGCTTTGATAATCGCTACCTGTGTAAACACTAAATCCACCAAACTTACTTCCTTTTATTAAGATTTCATCATTTTTGAAATCCGTGGGTTTAATACAAACGATGGCTCCATTGCTCAGTGTGTAGGTAGTGGTTCCTAATTTGTCGTTCTTATCGGTTTTTACAACAGTTCCTGCCACAGGTTCTTTTGTCAGTAATTTAGAAGCAATTTTCTTTTCCTGATAGGCTGTAACGGGACTTTTCAAAGCATCGTCTATCCATTGCTTGTATTGTGCATTGGTCGGCAATCCGTCAGATGTTTTGGTAGTAACATAGCTGAAATAGTTGTCGCCAATATCTATTTTATTGCGGATAGCATCAAAATCTTTCAAAGCTATTTTTTCTAAATTACTTTTCGCAAAATTATATTCCCATTCAATGCCTGGGATAGGTTCTTGATTCAGAAAGTTATTGATATATTCGCCAACCAAACGGTTAGATTCGGTCTTTTCCCGTTCGTTATATTTCTTTTCATAATCTGACAGTACTTGAGCTTTCGCACGAATCAATTCATCTTCGGTAAAGCCAAACTTCTTAACACGTAAACATTCAACCACTAAAGCCTGTACAGCTTCTTTGACTCCTTTTTCACTACACATCGCAGCAGCAGTAAAGTTTTCATAACCCCGTGCCCATCCATCTAAATAGGTATAACTGAAAATAAAGGGAGGATTTGGTTTGCTTTTCAATTCATCCAAACGAGCATTCAACATAGCAAAACAAAGTCTGTTAATGATGTCGTTCAAATAATCGCCTTGCGTTACGGATATTTTCTTAGAATGTGTGTTGCCCAAAAGATTCACATAAGTGGCATCGGCTTCCTTATCCGTTATAATATACGCTTGACTTTTCGTGAAAGGTTTCACTTCAAAAGTTGCTGGACGTGGGCGTTCGGGAAATGGATTTTTAAAGTCTCCGAATTTATCTTTTATCATTTGTTCGGCTTTGTCAACGGGCATATCACCCACTACAACCACAGCTTGTAAACTCGGACGATACCATTCGCTGTAAAAACGACGCAAAACACTATAATCAAAATGTTCGATGATAGAATCTTTACCTATAGGCAAACGAACGCCATATTTTGAGCCGTTCAGCATCAAAGGCAACCATATTTTCATCATGCGATCGTCTGCACCTTTGCCCAAACGACTTTCGGACAAAATAACACCGCGTTCGTTATCAATTTGTTTGTCGGTCAATAAAGTGCCATGTGCCCAATCAGCAATCACCGTAAAGGCTTTGTCAAGCTTGTCCGCATCATCGCTCGGCACGGGAAGCATATACACCGTTTCGTCGAAACCTGTGTAAGCATTCAAATCATTGCCAAAACCTACGCCAATACTTTGCAGATAATGAACCAATTCATTGTCAGGAAAATGTTTCAATCCGTTAAAGTTCATGTGTTCCATAAAATGGGCAAGACCTAACTGATCATTGTCCTCCAAAATAGCGCCCGCATTAACAGCCAGACGTAGTTCAACTTTTTTCTCAGGCTTGACATTATACACAATATAATATTTCAAACCATTGGGTAATGTTCCGATTTTCACCTTGGGTGATACAGGTATCTTGGCAGATAAATCGGTTTGAGCATTCGCTTCCATGTCTGTCATTAACAGCGCACAGAAGATAATCAGAAGCAGTTTTTTCATTGTTTTTCTTTTTTAATGTTGAAATTTTAGTGAATTAAGAATGCGAATTTACACATTATTTCTGAGCTAAACGTAATCAAACAAATAAAAATATATATTTGCGCTACGAAAAGACTTATTTTTGTGTAAATCATACTGAGTTTAGACATATATAATTATACATTGTTACAAAATTAATCTGTAATGGCGTTCTTTTTTTTGATGAAAACTTCTGAAGAATGAAACAGTCCAATTTTTATATTCAAAATAAATCAAATAATACCATTACTAACCAAGTTTTAGTCCAAACTCAGTTTGGTATAATGCCGATAGAGTAGCTGTTATAGTACAATTTTCCTGTCCCGACATTCACCTGTCGGGGTTGGACTATTACAGATACC
>CAIWVT010000406.1 GCA_903916135.1 uncultured bacterium | reverse complement strand
TTTTTTTGAAAAAAAAAATATTATTTATTTATAAGAAGATTTGCGAACTTCCACAACCATTTAAAAATAAACGTTTACAGTATAATTAAAAGAAAATAAATAACTGTTTTAATTAAAAAAAAATATACAATAATTTTTCTAAATTCCGAACAAATGATTAAAAAAACCTTTCCTTTCGTTTTTTAGAGTAGAAATCTATATCTAATTAAGAAATTGGTCTAAATTTTTTAATGTTAAAAATAAATAAAATACAATTCAAATTATGTTTTTCAAATATTTTTCATTATCTTTGTAAACTTTTAAATATAGCGTTAAAAAAGACACTCAACTTCTTTTACGTTAACAACACATAAAACTAAAAACAGGATTATGTGTCATCACTCTCATCAATATTAAAAATAGCTCTTTTGAAGCATATTTACGTACGATTACTATTTAAACAAGATCCATCTTTATCTAATTCAAATGAACATAGATGTCTAAAAAAACACAATTTATCGGGTTGATTTTTATTCCTTTGGGTATTGTTATTTATTCCTTATGCAATAAGCATGTCAAGTTAGACCATTGCCTGGCTAACAGAACATTATTTCAATTAAATTTGGTTTGCATTCTCATTGGTTTATTGAGTTTGAAAATTCAAGAAAGAGATTTTTAAAGCTAATACCGATGAAAGAAAAGACTGCTATATCCACAATGAATAAAATCAGAAGACTCTGTTTGATTCTATTATTTGTTATGCCTTTTATCAAATCGCAGGCTCAAGAAGGTATTAGTTCAGTTCAGCAATTAAACATTGATGTTTCTCGTGAGCAGATGCTTAAGGACTGCAAATATTTTGGTGGAGATTCTTTAAATGGTTTTAATTTGCCTGATACTATTGCAAAAGCAATGCATATTTTAGATATTTATATAGAAATTCAAAGTTATGTTTTTCAAAAGGAAGCTGACTTTGTAAAAGCAAAATATAATATCACGCGCCTCCCATACGAAACTGCATTCACAGAACCAAATCAAGTTATTCAACTGAGAGCAAATAATGGCTGTAGCAATGTTGATTTTGAAAGTGGAGATTTCACATCTTGGACTGGAGGAAAAGGCTATAATGCCAATTCTGCAAACCCGCTCATTATATATAATAACGGGATTTTTACTTTAGGTATAAATGCCGCAAGAAAATCATGTTCCTTTCACACAATTGTAACCAATGCAAGTGGAAACGATTTTTACGGAAACTTTCCTGTTTTATGCCCAAATGGAGGAACATATTCTGTTCGCCTGGGTGGCGACAATGTGAATGTTTATGACGGACAAGATTGTAATAACCTATACTCTTGTAGCTACCCGGGACCTAATAATCCGCACCACGCTGCAGGGGAAGTTTTGCAGCAAACTTTTACAGTTTCTGCTACAAATACTCTTTTTACTTTTTATTATGCAGCCGATTTAAATGACGGTGGACATGCTCCCGGGCAGCAAGCATATTTTGCAATACAGGTATATGATGGTTCAGGAAACCCAATAAACTGTTTTTCTCATAGGATAGAATTGGTTGCCAGTGTTGTTCCTGCTGGTGGGGTACTTTCATCAAACGGAAATTGCAAGTACAATTCTTCTTCGTTAGATTATCATGTTTATTCCATACCTTGGCAAGCCGATTCATATAACCTAAGTGCATATATCGGACAAAATCTTACTGTTAAATTTACAGCAGCAGGTTGCACTCTTGGTGGACATTTTGGTATTGGCTATTTTGATGCTAAGTGTGGACCTGCTGTAATTACTTCTTCTAATCCCACTCCCTGTTCAGGTCAAACAGTTATATTAACTGCACCTCCATCAGCCTCAGGAAATTATATATGGACTGGTCCGGGAATTGTTGGTGCAAACAACACTCAAAGTATTACAATAAATACTTCTGGAACTTATTCAGTAACAGTTGGAACAGGAGCTTGCGCATACACACTTAGCATAACTGTTACTTTTAGTCCTGTTGTTAACGTAACAGCCACAGCAAGTCCTACCTCGATTTGTATAGCACAAAGTACGATGCTCTCTGCATCTGGAGCGACAACATATACTTGGATGCCCAGCAATATAAGTGGTTCTTCATTAAGTGTATCTCCAATTTCTTCAACGACATATACGGTAACAGGAACCACAAATGGATGTAGCGGAACAGCAGCAGTTACAGTACTCGTCAATTCTGCTCCGGTAGTAACAGCTAATGCAGCACCAAGTCCAGTTTGTAGCGGAAGTGCATCAACACTCACAGCAAGTGGTGCCTTAACTTACACATGGAACGGCTTTGGTAATGGGAATCCGATGAATGTAACACCTTTTACAACCACTAACTATATAGTAACAGGTACTGATGTACATGGTTGCACTGCAACAAATAGTGTTCAGGTAAATGTTCATCCAATAGCATCTTTTTCATTTGCTGTATCCAATGACTCCTGCTTCAATGAAAATAACGGAACAGCAGCCATCACTGCATCAGGTGGAGCACAACCTTATTCATACATCTGGTCAAATGCTGCAACAACATCAACCATCACAGGATTAATTGCCGGAACTTATACTGTAACCATCACCGATTCCAATGCGTGCACCTCTACTAATTCAATCACGAGTACCCAACCACCTTTATTAACCTCCACGATTTCATCTTCCACAAATATCTTATGTTTTGGCGGAAATAACGGTGCTGCCACTATCTCTGCCTCGGGAGGAATGCCACCATATTCCTATCTCTGGTCAAATACTGCAACAACATCAACCATCACAGAATTAATTGCAGGAACTTATACCGTCACCATCACCGATTCCAACGCATGTACCTCAACTAATTCAATCACGATTACGCAACCA
>CAIWVT010000405.1 GCA_903916135.1 uncultured bacterium | reverse complement strand
TATCCTAAGAAAACAGATTGCTTTTTATGCAGGTGCTGTATTCGATCTCCAAGGACCCCATTCGCCTTTGCGTCCAAAGGTAAGCACCTGACGTCCGCGATAATAATAACGTCTGTCGGGAATTTTTCCTTCCACAGTATATACACCGCCTGAGGAGCCGCCAATATCCTTATATGTTGAACCATTATCAGTGCTTTCTTGCCATTCATGTTGACCTGTCATGTCGGAATGAACTCCGACTTGAGGGCAATTAGAAACAGATTAAAAGGTTAGAGGCGTCAATGGTTGGAACCTCTTACAAATTTTTGCTTTAATCCTACGAGGATTTTTCCACGATTAATAAAATATCTAAAATTGTATTTTATAAATAAAGTTCGGAAAGAACCCCAGTTGATATGTTGTGTTTATAACTTGACGTCTATCATCATAGCTTTGCGAAAAAACATTTTTATTATTCGTTATGTTTTGCAAATCCAATGAAATAGATTGAGATAATTTCTTTCTTTTGCTGTTTAAAGTATATCCTACTTTAAAATCCAATCTGAAATAGTTCGGATAATGGCTTGCGAAAGCATAATCATCGCCTTTCAACACTTCATGATGAACCATATTTGAGGCATCTATGTCAATAGGTGTATAAGAGCGTCCACCGGCGTATGTAGCTTTGATGTCAGTAGTAATTGCATTTCGTTTGGCAGCACCAAGCTTCCATTCTTTTCCGGCTAATAAATTGAAAACATATTGTCCGTTGAATGCGGTGTTTCTTTCCACACCATCGCTTGCGGTATATTTTGATTGATACACCGAAGCCGTAAACAAACCATAATATCCTCTACTAAAAAATTTCTCGATAGTCAATTCTATCCCATAGTTTTTTCCTTTGCCGCTATTGGTCAAACTGTCTTCCAAATCAGTTTTAAAGCTTGCGCCTGTGTTCAACATAGAATAGCTGCTTGAATAGGTGTTAACCGGCACATTATAGAGATATTGATAATACACTTCGAGTTTTAAACGCCAATCTTTGAAGGGTTGCAAATCATAGCCTAACACAAAATGATGACTTTTTGTAAAATCCAACTTCTTATTGGTATAGTTATAAGAGCCGTCAGCATAGCTTGTTTGGAGAAAATACACGTTCAGGGGCTGCATTTGCGAATGCAATCCATATCCGAAACTCAAACTGTTTTTATTATTGATTTCATATTTCAAACCGAAACGAGGTTCGATGGCATACGAATTATTTAGAAAGAATTCCTGAGCATGCACCCCAATATTCATCGTAATTTTCTTGCTGATGTTATATTTAAGGTGCGCATAAGCCTGAGCCAAGGTAGTGTAACTGTTATAATCCCAAATTTGGGTCCAATCATCGTTTTCTCTTTGTTTGTCTCTATTAAAAAGATACAAATTCATGTATTCGGCCTGCACACCTGTTTTGAAAAACAGACGGGAGTTGATCTTCAGATTGTAATTGGTAATGAATTCATAGCCTGTTTTGCTGCTTTTATTGTCCTCTTTGCTGTATGAATTCCCGGTTGAATCGAAAGCGTAATTCAACTGATAGTTTCTGGAATAATTGATGCCTAAAGTAGAAGTGATGAATGATTTGGAATTGATCTGTTTGAAATGTTTTATGCCGCCAATCCCTATCTTGCTGTTAAAATCGACCTTGTTCCCGTTACCGTAAAGGGTTCCTGTTTCCAGCTTTGAGCTTTCAATTCCAATGGTACTTCCTGCCAAAATACCAAAGAGGGTGAACCGTCCGGCCTTGGTATCGCCGCTTGTTATATTAAATGAAAGGTCTTGATAGGTAGGTGTAGAGGTAGTGCCGATGTTTATACCCACCATTTGCGCAAGTCCTGCTAAAGAATATCTGTAGCCTACCAAATAGGAAGCGCCGTTCTTTTTGCTGATAGGTCCCTCGGTCATAGCTTCTATTCCCGTGACCAATCCCAGCTGAACAGAGGTTTCTCTTTTTTGTGAATTTCCATTTCTGAAACCCAGATCGAAAACTCCGGCAGTGGCATTGCCATATTCGGCAGGAAAAGCCGAAGTCAGGAAATCGGAGCTTTTCAACATATTCGGATTCAAAGCACTTACCGCACCACCGGTGGTTCCAATGGAGGCAAAATGATTGGGATTGGTCACATCCATGCCATCTATGCGCCACAAAACACCTACAGGCGAATTGCCACGGATGACAATATCATTTCTCGAATCATCGGGTGCATTAACGCCAGCGAAATTTGCTGCCAAACGAGCAGGGTCACTGCGTCCGCCGGCATAGCGGTTCACTTCTTCCATCGAAAACATACGCGAACTGATGGTTGATAAACTGTTTATGGTTTTGTCTTTACTGTTATCTCTGATGACGACTTCGTTCAACAGTTTTATTTCTTCTTCCATGGGGATGTCGAGTATGGTTTCTTTTCCGGATGCAACCACCACATTGGGAACGATTACATCTTTATATCCCATAAAAGAGATTTTGATTTCGTATCTGCCCGGAGTCACATTCGCAAGAACATAATTCCCTTTTGCGTCGGTTTGTGTAGCTTTTTTTTGAACACTATCCAATATTTGAACAATTGCCCCTGGAATGGTTGATTGCGAGAGTTTATCGCTCACCACACCTCTGATGTTTTGCTTGTTATCTTTATTCTGAGCAAAAGAGAATTGAACTATGAAAATCAAAACTATTAGAATGTATTTCCTCATTCTTTAATGATTTTTTTTGTAGACACTACATTGTCTTTAGAAATCCTTATCATGAAAATTCCATTCGGCAAATCACTTAAATCAAGTTCAAGAGATTCTGTATTGTGTACATTAATTACTTTTATTTTAGCACCAATAGAGTTGTAAATTTCAATTTTAATCTGATTATATTCTTTATCTAATATTACGCGGCACACCTTATCCACAGGATTCGGATACACCTCAAATAAATCAGGGCTTGTGTTTTCGTTGATTGATGCCGGTCCAGCAGTGCGAACCAAACGTGCATAATTGTATATCCTTACCGCATCGCCCTGAGGAGCCTGTGCATTGTAATATCCTGCTCCATTTTGTGTATATCCGGAAAAACTTTTGGGTTTCGGATCGCTTCGCTGACATCC